>JADJNZ010000015.1 GCA_016714015.1 Gemmatimonadota bacterium | reverse complement strand
GTCGTAGTGCTTCTACGCCTCGATCATCACGCAACGGCACAACGACCCCAATAGCGGCCACACGAACGTTACCGACTTGTTCGGGCGGTCGGTACAGGAAGGACCGAATGGCGAAGATCCAGGACGAAGTCGCTGTTGCAGGATGCTGGTGTCTTCTGCTGCTCCACCGAGGTGAAGTAGGCGTGTCTGATAAATCGGCCGGACGAGAGCTGACACCCAGGGGTAGCCAACGGAGGGAATGACCATGACGCTGAACTACTAGCACTGCCAGGATGGAGTCCGGAGGCCTCTCGTCGTACACGGCGGGCCTTCGGCACTTGGGGCCGCGACCGCTCCGGGTCCATTGGAATCGTGGCGCCTCAGGTGGTTGGCGGGGCCACACACGCCCCGCTACTTTGAAGGCTGTCCCCTCGTGTGCGGTTCGGGCAAGCAGGCCCGCAGTGCCAGCAGCGCGCCTCGCCCCTCTCCTCTCGACCCTCCCGGTCACGCCGCAGCAACCACCCCGCACGCCCGACGCCGACAGCCCACCTCGGCCGGGCCTCGTGCTCGGTTGGGGCCTGTTCACGTCGTTCGCCCTCATCGGACTCGGCGATCGCCTTCCGGCGCGGCGGCCGGTCCCGGTCCTGCTCGACATGATGAGTCCATGAGCGCTGCCTCCGCGCCCGCCCTGCTGGTCCTGACCCTCCCCGACGGCGCGACCCGCGAGGTCGCACCCGGCACGCTCGCCCGCGACGTCGTCGCGACCATCGGTCCGCGCCTCCTCCTCGCCTCGATCGCCGTCGCGGTCGATGGCGAGGTGCAGGACCTGATGACTCCGATCCGGCGCGGCGGGGCCTTCCAGGTCATCACCGAGAAGGATCCGCGCGCGCTCGCGGTGCTGCGCCACTCCGGGGCGCACATCCTCGCGACGGCGGTGCGCCGCCTGCGCCCGGAGGCGGCGATCGGATTCGGCCCCGCGATCGACGAAGGCTTCTACTACGACTTCGACGTCGCCAAGCCGTTCACGCCCGAGGACCTCGAGGCGATCGAAGCGGAGATGCGGAAGGTCGTCGCCGAGAAGTATCCGTTCGTGCGCGCCGAGGTGAGCCAGTCGGAGGCGAAGCAGGTCTTCTCCGACGATCCGCTCAAGCTCGAGCGCCTCGAGGACTTCGAGGGGTCCGACGAGATCATCTCGACCTACACCGACGGCCCGTTCACCGACCTCTGCCGCGGCCCGCACGTCCCCGACACCTCCTACCTCAAGCACTTCAAGCTGCTCTCCGCGGCCGGCGCGTATTGGCGCGGAGACGAGAAGCGGCAGATGCTGCAGCGCATCTACGCGACCGCCTTCTTCAAGAAGGAGGAGCTCGAGGCGCGCCTGCACCAGATGGAGGAGGCGAAGAAGCGCGACCATCGCGTCCTCGGCAAGCAGCTCGACCTCTTCCAGTTCTTCCCGCACGCGCCCGGCGCGGCCTTCTGGACGCCGCGTGGCACGCACCTCTGGAACGCGCTCGAGGGCTTCGTGCGCGAACGGCAGCGCGAGGACTTCCTCGAGATCAAGACGCCGCTCCTGTACACCAAGAAGCTCTGGGAGCAGTCGGGGCACTGGGGGAAGTACAAGGAGAACATGTTCCTCGTGTGGGACAAGGAGGAGGCGCGCCGGCGCCGGCTCGACCGAGGATGCGCTCGGCATGTCGCCTGCCGATGAACTGCCCCTCGCATCATCTGCTCTTCCACTCGCACAAGCATTCGTACCGCGAACTGCCGATGCGCTACGTCACCTTCGACGTGCTGCATCGCAACGAGATCTCGGGCGCGCTCTCGGGCCTCACGCGCGTGCGGCAGTTCTCGCAGGACGACTGCCACGTCTACCTCCGCGAGGACCAGATCGCGCAGGAGGTGAAGTTCCTCATGGACTTCATCCTCGGCTACTACGACACGTTCGGTCTCACGGCGCGCCTCAAGTTCGCGACGCGCCCCGAGCAGCGGATCGGCTCCGACGAACTCTGGGACCGGGCCGAGAGCGCCTTGCGCGCGGCGCTCGAGAGCACCGGGAGGCCGTACGAGATGAAGGAAGGGGACGGCGCGTTTTCACGGCCCCAAGATCGACTTCGACGTCATGGACTCGATCGGGCGCGCCTGGCAGCTCGGGACCATCCAGCTCGACTACAACGCCCCGGAGCGGTTCGACCTCATCCACGGGCGAGGACAACGCCGCGCACCGGCCGGTCGTGATCCATCGTGCGGTGAGCGGGTCGTTCGAGCGGTTCATCGCGATCCTCATCGAGCACTTCGCCGGCGCCTTCCCGGTCTGGCTCGCGCCCGAGCAGGTCCGTGTGCTGCCGATCTCCGACGAGGTCTCGGGGTACGCCCATGCAGTGACGGCCAAGCTCCGGGCTGCCGGCATCCGTGCCGTCTGCGACGAACGCAGCGACACGCTCAACTACCGGATCCGGGACGGCGAGATCATGAAGGTCCCCTACATGGCGGTGGGACGCATGAGCGCCCCTGCGCTTCGCCGCGTCGCGCTGCGCCGCATCGTCGCGCTCGCGCTCGCCGCCTGCGCGCTGCGCGCGACCGTGGGCGCGCAGCGGTGGAACGGCCCCGGATCGAACCGCCGCGGGTCGCGGCCGAGACCGTCGTCGGCGGCTACGCCGGCATCGGCGGATTCGTGATCGGCCGCTTCGTCGCCGAGGGCACGTCGAGCCTTGGCGTGGACCACGAAGGGACGCTCACGAAGCCTCGGGTTCGTCGGCGGCGTGATCGGCGGCGGCCTCGCGACCGCCGGCGTCGTGTACGGCATCGGCAACATCGGCAACCAGACGGGCGACTTCGACGCGACCTACCTCGGCACCGGCGTCGGTTTCGTCGCCGCGCTCGGCATCGCCAAGATGATCCTCGGTCCCGAAGGGCGGCCGCGCGAAGGGATGAGCACGGCCTCGCGCTGGGCGGCGGCGAACGTCATCGCGCTGCTCCCGGCCATCGGGGCGACCATCGGCTTCAACTCCACCCTGCGGCATCGCTAGTCAGGAGCTTCAATAGATGTCGGACCGCACGCCAGTCATCGTCTCCGCCGCTCGCACGCCGATCGGCCGCTTCCTCGGCGGGCTCGCCCCGCTCACCGCGCCGGAGCTCGGCGCCGTCGCCATCCGCGCCGCGATCGCGCGCGGGAAGATCGACCCCGCCGAGATCGGCGAGGTGATCATGGGCAACGTGCTGCAGGCGGGCGTCGGGCAGGCGCCGGCGCGGCAGGCGGCGATCAAGGCGGGCATCCCCGGCATCGTGCCGGCGTACACCGTGAACAAGGTCTGCGGCTCGGGCCTGCAGGCGGTGATGCTCGCGGCGCAGGCGATCCGCGCGGGCGACGAGCAGCTCCTCGTCGCGGGCGGGCAGGAGTCGATGTCCAACGCGCCGCACTACGTGCGCGGGATGCGCAACGGCATCAAGTTCGGCGCGCAGACGATGCTCGACGGCCTGATCACCGATGGGCTCTGGTGCGCCTTCTACGACCGCCACATGGGCGGGCACGCCGAGTACACGGCGAAGAAGGCGGGCATCACGCGCGCGCGGCAGGACGAGTTCGCGTTCCAGTCGCACCAGAAGGCCGTCGCGGCGATCGCGGCTGGGCGGTTCAAGGCCGAGATCGCGCCGGTCGAGATCGCCGGGAAGAAGGGCCCGACGATCGTCGACACCGACGAGTCGCCGCGCGCCGACACCTCGCTCGAGGCGCTCGGCAAGCTCAGGCCCGCCTTCCCGAAGGACGCCCCGAAGGACATGAAGCCCGAGGAGCTGACCGTCATCGCCGGCAACGCGCCGGGGCTCAACGACGGCGGCGCTGCGCTCGTGGTCGCATCTGAGGGTTACGCCAAGGCGCACGGGCTGCCGATCCTTGCGCGCATCACGGGCTACGCGTCGGGCGGCGGCGATCCGCAGGACCTCTTCTTCGCGCCCATCGTGGCGGTGCAGAACCTCATGAAGAAGACGGGCGCGACGATCGGCGACTACGACCTGATCGAAGCGAACGAGGCGTTCGCGGCGCAGGCGCTCGCCGACGGCGACGGCCTCGGCTGGGACTGGGAGCGCGTCAACGTGAACGGCGGCGCGGTGGCGCTCGGCCACCCGATCGGCGCGAGCGGCGCGCGCGTGCTCGTCACGCTGCTCCACGCGCTCGAACAGCAGGGCAAGCGCACCGGACTCGCGACGCTCTGCCTTGGCGGCGGCAACGCCGTGGCGCTCAGCGTCGAGAAGGTCTGAGGCCGGCGCCAGTGCCGAAGCACGGCGGCGGCACGCATCGACGAGGCGCTCCGGTCACGGGGCGCCTGGTCGCGTTCGCGGACTGGCGGCGGTCGTCTTCTTCGTGTTCGGCGTCGTCCTCAAGCCGCTCTTCCCCGGACGGATTGCCGCTCGGCGAGGAAGGCCGGCAGCTGTACCTGATCCTCCTCGTGGTGGCGTTCGGGCTCGCCCAGGTGATCGTCGTCGCGGTGGGCGAGAAGTCCGAGTGGGCGCTCACGGGGATGGCGCCCGACGGGGTGGGCGCCGCTCGGCGGGCGCGATGGGATTGGTCCTCGGCCTGGTGGTGCAGGGCGTGCCCTCGGCGTGGCGGCATTCACCGGGCTGGGCGAGCCGGGGACTGCGGCGTGGGCGTGGCCGACGCGGGACCTGCTCCTGCTCGCCGTCGCCTCCACGTTCGTGGACGCGCTCGTGTTGCGCGGCTACCTGATCGGGCTCCCTGGCGGCGCACTGGGGCGAGGTCGCGGCCGTCGGGGCGACCGCGTTCATCGCCTGGCGCTGGCCGTGCTGGGCGACACGCCCACCTTCTCCGGCGGCGCTGCTGGCTGGGGGACCGCCGCCTTCCTCGGCACCGTCCGGCTCCGCACCGGGAGCGTCGCCGCGGCCTGGCTCGCCCACCTCGCGATGACCCTGCTGGTGGACGCCGCGGGGCGTGACAGCGTGCCCTTCGTCACCGCCGTCCTGTCGGGCGTGGTTAGTTTTCTCCTGTTCGTCCGTCGCCCTGGCGCCGTCGGTCCGGGGCACGTCTGACCACCGGCGTCCCCGCGCGGGCCGCCTCCAACGTGCACTCACGATGACCGACCGTTTCGCCGTCATCGGCGCCGGACAGATGGGCAACGGGATCGCCCACGTCTGCGCCACGACCGGCTTCGATGTGACGCTGATCGACGTCTCCGCCGACGCCCTCGCCAAGGCCAAGGCCACGATCGACAAGAACCTCGACCGCCAGGTGAAGAAGGGCGCGCTCGACGAGGCCGCGAAGGCGGCGGCGATGGCGCGGATCTCCACCGCCACCTCGCTCGACGCCGTGAAGGGCGCCACCGTGATCGTCGAGGCGGCGACCGAACGGAAGGAGCTCAAGCTCCAGATCTTCCGCGACCTCGACGCCAAGGCCGACGCCGGCGCGATCCTCGCCACCAACACCAGCTCCATCTCCATCACCGAGATCGCCGCCGTCACCAAGCGCCCCGAGTCGGTCATCGGGATGCACTTCATGAACCCGGTGCCGGTGATGCAGCTCGTCGAGGTGATCCGCGGCCTCGCCACCAGCGACGCGGTGAACACGCGGACCATCGAGCTCTCCAAGGCCCTCGGCAAGGTGCCGGTGGAGGCGAACGACTTCCCCGGGTTCATCGCCAATCGCATCCTGATGCCGATGATCAACGAGGCCTGCTACGCCGTGATGGAAGGCGTCGGCACGCCCGAGGCGGTGGACCAGGTGATGAAGCTCGGCATGAACCACCCGATGGGCCCGCTGACGCTCGCCGACTTCATCGGCCTCGACACCTGCGTCGCGATCCTCGAGGTACTGCACGACGGGCTCGGCGACCCGAAGTACCGCCCCTGCCCGCTGCTCAAGAAGTACGTCGCCGCGGGCTGGACCGGCCGCAAGTCGGGACGCGGGTTCTACACCTACGCCGCCTGATGGACCTCCTCGCCCTCACCGAGGAGCAGCGCGCCATCCGCGACACGGCGCGCGCGTTCGCGGACGAGCATGTGCGCCCCTTCGCCGCGCAGTGGGACCGCGACAGCCACTTCGAGCCGTCGCTCATCCCCAAGCTCGGCGAGCTCGGCTTCCTCGGCATGCTCCTCCCCGCGGAGTACGACGGCCTCGCCCTCGACGCGCGGAGCTACCTGATCGCCCTCGAGGAGATCGCCCGCGCCGACGCCTCGGTCGCGGTCATGATGTCGGTGCACAACTCGCTGCCGACGCAGATGCTCAAGACCTTCGCCAACGAGGCGCAGAAGCGGCGCTTCCTCGCGCCGATGGCGCGCGGCGAGCTCCTCGGCGCCTTCGCGCTCTCCGAGCCCGACGCCGGGTCGGACGCGAGCGCCATCCGCTGCCAGGCGGTCCGCGACGGCGACGACTGGATCCTCGACGGCACCAAGGCCTGGGTCACCAGCGGCACGCACGCCGGCGTGATCATCGCGATGGTGCGGACCGACACGCCGGACGACCGCCGCAAGTCGAAGGGCGTCTCGGCGTTCATCATCACCCCCGACCTCCCCGGCTTCAAGGTGACGAAGAAGGAGGACAAGATGGGCCTCCGCGCGTCGCCGACGGTGCAGCTGGTGTTCGAGGGGATGCGCGTGCCCGGCGACCGCTTGCTCGGGCAGGAAGGGCAGGGCTTCATCTACGCGATGCAGTCGCTCGAGCACGGCCGCCTCGGCATCGCCGCGCAGGCCATCGGCATCGCGCAGGCCGCCCTCGACGCGGCGGTGGCGTATGCGAACGAGCGGAAGCAGTTCGGCAAGGCGATCGCCGAGTTCCAGGGCGTGAGCTTCAAGCTCGCCGACATGGCGACCCGCATCCACGCCGCCCGCGCCCTGTTGCACATGGTGGCCGCCGCAAAGGACCGCGGCGAAGCGATGAGCGCGGCCCCGTCGATGGCGAAGCTCTTCGCCAGCGAGACCGCGATGTGGGTGACGACGCAGGCAGTGCAGGTCTTCGGCGGATACGGCTACGTGAAGGACTATCCGGTGGAGAAGTACTTCCGTGACGCCAAGATCACGGAGGTCTACGAAGGGACGTCGGAAGTGCAGCGCATCGTCATCGGGCGGGCGGTGGCGGCGGGGATGTGACCTCTGTGTGGGCTGAAGGATGAAGGGTGAAAGTGAACTGCCTTCGCATCCCGCCCCTCCCCGCACCCCGCATCCCGCACCTCCCCCCGCATCCCTCGCCCCGCATCACAACGCTTTCATCCTTCATCCTTAAGCCTTCATCCCAAGATGAATCTCTTCGACACCATCGCCAAACTCGGCCACGAACAGCTCGTCCTCTGCGCCGATGAATCCGCCGGCTACCGCGGCATCATCGCCATCCACGACACCACCCTCGGCCCCGCACTCGGCGGCACCCGCTTCTGGAACTACGGCTCCGACGAGGAGGCCATCACCGACGCCCTCCGCCTCGCCCGCGGCATGACCTACAAGAACGCGGTCGCCGGCCTCAACCTCGGCGGCGGCAAGTCGGTCATCATCGGGGACAACCGCACCACCAACCGCGAGATGATCTTCCGCGCGCACGGCCGCTTCGTCGAGTCGCTCGGCGGGCGCTACGTCACCGCCGAGGACGTCGGCACCGGCACCGGCGACATGGACTTCGTGCACATGGAGACCGAGTACGTCGCCGGTCTCGCGAACAAGTCGGGCGACCCGTCGCCCGTGACCGCGCGCGGCGTCTTCCGCGCGATCCTCGCCTCGGCGATGCACAAGTGGGGCTCCGCCTCGCTCGAGGGGAAGACCGTCACCGTGCAGGGCCTCGGCAACGTCGGCACCTACCTCTGCCGCGAGCTCAAGGCCGTCGGCGCCAAGCTCATCGTCACCGACATCCGCCCCGAGCGCGTGAAGGCCGCGGTGGACGAGTTCGGCGCGACCGCGGTGCAGGGCGACGAGATCTACGCGGCCAAGGCCGACATCTTCGCCCCCTGCGCGCTCGGCGCGATCCTCAACGACGACACCATCCCCAAGCTCAAGGTCGAGATCGTCTGCGGCGGCGCCAACAACCAGCTCCTCGAGCCCGAGAAGCATGGCGCGGCGCTCGACAAGCGCGGCATCAGCTACGCCCCCGACTTCGTCGCCAATGCCGGCGGCGTGATCAACGTCTACGGCGAGGTCGCCGGCTGGACGCGCGAGCGCGCCCTCCGCAAGGCGGACGAGATCTACGACACCGTCCTCGGCGTCTACAAGATCGCCAAGGATGACGGCCTCCTCACCTACGACGCCGCCGACAAGCTCGCCGAGCGTCGCATCGCCGCCGTCGCCGGCATGGTGCGCACCTGGCCGCAGTGGCCGCGGAAGAGCTGACCATGGCCGAGCGCATCCCGATCGCGTCGGACCATGCCGGGTTCGAGATGAAGGAGCACCTCCGCGCGACGCTCGAGAAGATGGGATACGAGGTGGAGGACATCGGCACGCACTCGGCCGCCTCCACCGACTATCCCGACTACGCCCACCCGCTCGCCGCCAAGGTCGAGTCGGGCGAGGCGAAGCGCGGGGTGCTGCTCTGCGGCACCGGCCTCGGGATGAGCTATGCCGCCAACCGGCATCATGGCGTGCGCGCGGCGGTGGTCTGGAATCCCGAGATCGCCACCTTCGCGCGCAGCCATAATGACGCGAACGTCCTCGTCCTCCCCGCGCGCTTCGTGAGCGAGGCGGACGCCGACGCGATCCTCAAGAACTTCCTCGAGACGCCCTTCGAGGGCGGCCGCCACCAGAAGCGGGTGGACAAGATCGAACCGGAGAACGCATGAAGCCCGGCTACAACACCTGGGAGCGCCGCCAGCCCGGCGCCGCCCTCCTCGGCACCGACCCCGAGATCGCCGCGCTCATCGCCGAGGAGACGCGGCGCCAGAGCGAGGGACTCGAGCTCATCGCGAGCGAGAACTTCGTGTCGCCCGCCGTCCTCGAGGCGATGGGGTCGTCGCTCACCAACAAGTACGCCGAGGGCTTGCCGGGCAAGCGCTACTACGGCGGCTGCGAGGTGGTGGACAAGGTCGAGCAGATCGCGATCGATCGCGCCAAGCAGCTCTTCGGCGCCGACCACGCCAACGTGCAGCCGCACTCCGGCGCCTCGGCCAACGCCGCCGTCTATCTCGCCTTCCTCAAGCCCGGCGAGACGGTGATGGGCATGGACCTCTCGCAGGGCGGGCACCTCACGCACGGCTCGCCGGTGAACTTCTCCGGCCTCACCTACCGCGCGGTGCACTACGGCGTGAACGAGCACGGCCTCATCGACTACGCCGCGATGCGCGAGACCGCGCGCCGCGAGAAGCCGAAGATGATCATCGCCGGCTACAGCGCCTACTCGCGCGTGCTCGACTACCAGCAGTTCGCCGACGCCGCCAAGGAAGTGGGCGCGATCTTCATGGTGGACATGGCGCACTTCGCCGGCCTCGCGGCCACCGGCTGCTATCCCAACCCGGTCCCGTTCGCCGACGTGGTGACGACGACCACGCACAAGACGCTCCGCGGCCCGCGCGGCGGCCTGATCCTCTGCAAGGCCGAGCACGCGAAGGCGATCGACAAGGCGATGTTCCCCGGCATGCAGGGCGGCCCCCTCGAGCACGTGATCGCCGCCAAGGCCGTCGCGTTCAAGGAGGCCCTCGCCCCGTCGTTCACCGACTACTGCAAGCAGGTCGTCGCCAACGCGAAGGTGCTCGCCGGCGAGTTGATGCAGCACGGCGTGCACATCGTCTCGGGCGGCACCGACAATCACCTGATGCTCGCCGACCTCCGCCCCAAGAGCACCACGCTCACGGGCAAGGTGGCGGAACAGGCCCTCGACAAGGCGCACATCACGGTGAACAAGAACACCGTCCCGAAGGAGACCCAGTCCCCCTTCGTGACGAGCGGCATCCGCATCGGCACCCCGGCCGTCACCACCCGCGGCATGGCCGAACCCGAGATGATCCGCATCGCCGAATTGATCGACCGCGTCCTCAGCGCCCCGACCGACGAGCAGGTGTTGGCCGACGTGCGCACAGGTGTGCGCAAGCTGGCCGAGGAGTTCCCACTTTATCTATGAGGAAGGCTGAAGGATGAAGGTCGAAAGTTGGCCTCCCTCCGCATCGCAGTTCATCTTTCATCCTTCCTCCTTCCACCTTCATCGTCCCAAATGCCCGAACTGGCTTTCCGAGACGGCGTAATGGACCGCATCAGGCTCCGCGAGCCTCGTTACGACGAGCGCGCGTACCTGTTCGTCCTTGCCGCCCTCGAGTTCTGCCAGCAACGGCTCACCGAGCGCCGCCACCTCACCGGCCGCGAGCTCGCCGAGGGGTGCCGTGACCTCGCGCTCCAGCGCTACGGCGTCATCGCGCGCGAGGTGCTCGCGCACTGGGGCGTCCGCGACTCGTCCGACCTCGGCGAGATCGTCTTCGCCCTCGTCGATGTCGGGCTCCTGATGAAGCAGCCGAACGACTCCAAGGAGGATTTCGTGGGCGTCTTCGATTTCCAGAAGGCGTTCGACCGCGATTATCCCTGGAACGCCGTCCCTTCCACCTGACGGGGAGGCGATCCCCGTGAGCGTGCGCATCACGTCGGCGGAGCAGTCCGCGGCCCGCGAGGCCGCGGCGATCGCCGCGGGGACCGAGTCCTTCGCCCTCATGCGCGCCGCCGGCGAGCGCACCGCGGCCCACCTGCTCGAGGTCATCCCGCTCCTGCGCGAGCGCGGCGCCGTCGTCTTCGCCGGCACCGGCAACAACGGGGGCGACGCGTGGGTCGTCGCCGGCGCGCTCGCCCGCGCCGGCTGCCCCGTCACCGTCGAGTCGCTCGGTGACCCGCGCTCCGCCGACGCGCAACGCGCCCGCACCGAGGCGCTCGCCGCCCTCGACACCGCGCGCGCGGCGACCGATCCAGCCTGCATCGTCGATGGCATCCTCGGCACCGGCACCAAGGGCGAGGCCAGCGGCGAGGCGGCACAGGCGATCGCCCGCGTGAACGAAGCCGGCGCGCGCGGCGCGGTCGTCGTCGCGCTCGACGTCCCGAGCGGGCTCGATGCGAGCACCGGTGGCGGCGGCGCGGTGGTGCACGCGCATCGCACCTGCACCTACGGCACCCTCAAGCGCGGCCTCCTCCTGCGGCGCGACGAAGCGGGGACGATCGTCGTGCTCGACATCGGCCTCGCGCACCACGCCGACCTCGCCGATGCCACGCCGCGGCTCGTCGATGCCGCCTGGGTGCGCGACGCGGTGCCGCCCATCCCGAGTGACGCGCACAAGGGCGTGCGCCGCCGCCTCGCGATCATCGGCGGTGGCGACGGCATGGCCGGCGCGCCGATGCTCGCCGCGCGCGGCGCCATGCGCAGCGGCATCGGCATGGTGCAGCTGCTCGTCAATCCGAACAACGTGCCGGTGGTGCAGGCCGCGCTCCCCGAGACGATGGCCGCGCGCTGGCCCGTCACCGCCGAGGACCAGGAGCGCGTCATGCGCTGGGCGCATGTGCTCCTCCTCGGCCCCGGGCTCGGACGCACGGCGATGACGCGCGCGCTCGTCGAGCGGCTCCTCGTCGCCTGGCGCGGCCCCGTCCTCCTCGACGCCGACGCGCTCAACGTCTTCGAGGGCGAGCCGCGCACCTTGGGCTCGCTCCTCGGCGCGCGCCCCGCGATCGTCACGCCGCATCCGGTCGAGGCGGGGCGCCTGCTGCGCCTGCCCGTCGCCGCGGTGCTCGAGCGCCGCTTCGAGGTCGGGGCCGAACTCGCGCGGACGCTCGGCGCGACGGTCCTCCTCAAGGGACCGCCGAGCGTGATCTCCGCGCCCGACGGCCGCATCGCCGTCTCGGCCAGCGGCGCGCCCACGCTCGGCACCGCCGGCAGCGGCGACGTCCTCGCCGGCATCGCCGCGACGCTCCTCGGGCAGATGAGCGATGCCTTCCACGCCGCGACGAGCGCCGCCTGGATCCACGGCCGCGCCGGCGAGCGCGCCGCCGAGTCCGGCTCGGTGCGCGGCTCGTCGCTGAGCGACGTGATCACCGCGCTGCGCGAGGCGTGGGCGCTCACCGATCCCGCGTCGCAGCCGCCCGTCCTCGCCGAGCTGCCCGCGGTGGGGAAGCAGCGGTGACCCGCCACACCACGCTCGGCCCGGGCGCGGAGTTCGACGCCGTGCGCGCGCTGCTCGCCGGCTGGGGCGATCGCGCCATCGGCATCGGCGACGACGGCGCCGTCCTCGACGTGCCCGCCGGCTCGCGTCTCGTCGTGAGCACCGACAGCACCGTGGAGGAGGTCCACTTCCGCAAGGAGTGGCTCACGCCCGAGGAGATCGGCTGGCGCGCGACCACCGCCGCGCTGTCGGATCTCGCGGCGATGGGCGCCGCGCCGCTCGGCGTCCTCCTCGCACTCACGGTGCCGCGCGACTGGCGCGCCTCGCTCGACGCCGTGGCGGCCGGCATCGGCGCGGCCGTCGGGGCACATGGCGCGCCCATCGTCGGCGGCGACGTCACCGACGGCGACCGGCTCGCCCTCGCCATCACCGTGCTCGGCCACACCCGCACACCGCTCACGCGCTCCGGCGCGCGCGCCGGCGACACGCTCTACGTCACTGGCGCACTCGGCGGCCCCGGGGCCGCGCTCGAGGCGTGGATCCTCGGCCGCACACCCTCGCGCGAGGCGCGCGCGCGCTTCGCGCACCCCGAGGCGCGCATCGCCGCCGGCCAGTGGCTCGCCGCGCACGGCGCGCACGCGGCCATCGACCTCAGCGACGGACTCGGCGGCGACGCGGCGCATCTCGCCGCCGCGAGCGGGCTCCGCTGCATCATCGACACCGACGCGGTGCCGCGCCTCGCCGGCACGGCCGTGCAGGACGCGCTCCGCAGCGGCGAGGAGTACGAGCTGCTCGTCGCCGCCCCCACGCTCGACCGCGCCGCCTTCGCCGCGGCGCACGATGGCCTCGCGCTCACCGCCATCGGCCGCTTCGAGGCGGCCGAGCCGGGCGGGGCAGGGGAGCTCCTGCTGGAGTCGCACGGCGCGCGCGTCCCGTTCGCGCCCTCCCATGACCATTTCGCCGTGCCCCGCGCATGATCCCGATGCTCCGCGCCCTGATCGTCGCGATCAACTTCGTCGTCGCGACCTTCGTCTTCGGTGGCATCGTGCTGCTCTCGGCGCTGCTCCGCGTGAAGGACCGCCCCGGCTCCCCGTATGACTGGTGCCCGCGCTGGTGGGGGAAGACGCACCTCTTCCTCGGCGGCGCGCGCGTGGTGGAGCACGATGTGGAGCGCAAGCACGGCGCGCAGCACATCTTCGTCGCCAATCACCTGAGCAACTTCGACGTCTTCGCCCTCGCCGACTCGTTGCCGTGGATGAAGTTCGTGGCGAAGGCCGAACTGTTCAAAGTGCCGATCCTCGGCCCCGCGATGCTCCGCGCCGGCATGATCCCCATCGAGCGCGCCAACCGGAAGTCGGCCTTCAAGAGCTACTCGGAGGCCACCGAGCGCATCCAGCGCGGCGCCTCGGTGGCGGTCTACCCGGAAGGAACGCGCGGCCACGAGTACGCCCTGCGGCCGTTCAAGAAGGGCCCCTTCGTCCTGGCCATCCAGGCGCAGGCCCCGATCGTCCCGGTGCTGGTCTACGGCGCCCTCGACCGCCAGCGAAAGGGCGAATTCAAGGTGTACCCCGGCGAGATCCACATGCACTATCTCCCGGCGATCGAAACGAAGGGCCTCACCTACGATGACCGCGACCAGCTGGCCCGGAAGGCCTACGAGTCCATGGCCGCCTGCCTCCTCACGCATTACGGCATCCCCTCCCCCGCATTCAAGGGCGCGTAGGGCAGTATCTTTCATCCTTCATCCTTCAGCCTTCATCCCATGTCCGTGATAATCGGCATCCACGCCCGCGAGATCCTCGACTCCCGCGGCAACCCCACCGTCGAAGCCGACGTCATCCTCGAGGATGGCACCTACGGCCGCGCCGCCGTCCCGAGCGGCGCCTCCACCGGCGAGCACGAGGCCAACGAGCTCCGGGACGGCGACGCCAAGCGCTACCTCGGCAAGGGCGTGCGCAAGGCCGTCGAGAACGTCCGCAAGCTCATCGAGCCCGAGCTCATCGGCCTCGACGTCACCGAGCAGATCGAGCTCGACCGCGCGATGATCGCCCTCGACGGCACCAAGACCAAGTCGAAGCTCGGCGCCAACGCCATGCTCGCCGTCTCCATGGCCGCCGCCCGTGCCGCCGCCGCGAGCGTGGACCTCCCGCTCCACAAGTACCTCGGCGGCCCCATGGCCCGCACCCTCCCGGTGCCGCTCATGAACATCCTGAACGGTGGCGCGCACGCGACCAACACCGTGGACTTCCAGGAGTACATGATCGTCCCCGTCGGCGCCGAGTCGTTCTCCGAGGCGCTGCGCATGGGGACCGAGGTCTTCCATTCGCTCAAGAAGGTGCTGGTGAAGCGCAAGCTCTCCACCGGCGTCGGCGACGAGGGCGGCTTCGCCCCCGACCTCAAGAGCGACGAGGACGCGCTCATCGCGGTGATGGAGGCCATCGAGCTCGCCGGCTACGACCCGGGCAGCGAGATCGCCATCGCGCTCGACTGCGCCGCGAGCGAGCTCTTCGCCAAGGGGAAGTACACCTTCAAGAAGTCGGGTGGCGGGACGAAGACCGCCGAGCAGATGGTCGAGATGTACGCCAAGTGGTGCAACAAGTACCCCATCGTCTCCATCGAGGACGGCCTCGCCGAGGGTGACTGGGCGGGGTGGAGCCACATGACCGACGCCATCGGCGATCGCGTGCAGCTCGTCGGCGACGACCTCTTCGTGACCAACGTCGAGTTCCTCGCGCGCGGCATCCAGGAGGACGTGGCCAACGCGATCCTCGTGAAGGTCAACCAGATCGGCACGCTCACCGAGACGCTCGAGACCATCGAGATGGCCGGCCGCAACGGCTACCGCTCGATCATCTCGCACCGCTCGGGCGAGACCGAGGACACCTTCATCGCCGACCTCGCGGTCGCGACGAACGCGGGGCAGATCAAGACCGGCTCGGCGAGCCGCACCGACCGCGTCGCGAAGTACAACCAGCTGCTCCGCATCGAGGCCGAGCTGGGGGCGAACGCCGAGTTCCCGGGCGGCGCGATCTACGGGCTCGAGAACGAGTAAGGGCTGACCGTGGCCGCCAAGCGCACGGGCAATGCAGGGGCGGGGGCCGGCAAGGCCTCCGCCCGCCGTGCGTCCGGCGGTCCGTCGGGCGGGCCGCTCACCACCAAGCAGATCATCGGGCGCGTGGTCGCCCTCACCTTCCTCGTCTCCGTGGTCGCCTTCGCGGTGCAGGGCGGGGAGTACGGCACCACCGACCTGCTGCGCCAGCGGCGGCAGTTGGCGCGGGAGCGGAAGGTGGTCGACTCGCTCGCCAAGGCCGTCGAGCAGCTCAAGGTCCTCAAGAAGGCGGTCGAGAGCGACCCGGCCACGCAGGAGCGGATCGCGCGCGAGGAGTTCGGGATGGTGAAGGGGGACAAGGAGATCCTCTACCGCTTCACCGACCCCGATTCGGTGCCGTAGTACAAGTCGCGTCCAGAGCGTGACGCAGGTCGCTTGCTGGGTCTTTTCCCCAGCGGCAACTTTCCCCGATGCACCGCGGCCCCTCGAAGCTCTCGAAGCTTCCCAAGCTCCTCACGATCGTCGCGGCCCTCGCCGCCTCCTCCCTCAGCTGCGGTCGCGAGGTCACCGGTCCGCCGGATGGCCTGCGGAGGAGTGGCCCGCTCTCGTTCACCCCGCTCTACCCGGCCGCGCTCCGCGCGCCCAACGGCGGGCTGCACCACGCGGTCGCCTTCGAGAAGGTCCGCGTGGTGTTCCGCCGCAGCGACGGCGGCGTCTCGCTCGACCAGACGATCGACTTCCCCTCCGACGCCGACTCGGTGGCGGTGCGTCTCACCGTCCCCGTCTCGGCCGGTGCGCCGGAGAGCGGGGAACTCCTCGCGCTCACGCTCTACTACGTGGACGCCGCCAACGACACCGTCTTCACCGGCGGCCCGGTGCAGCTCACCGTGCGCGGGGCGAAGCCGGGCGAGCCGCCCGCCGAGCCGGTGCCGGTCACGCTCACGTACACCGGGCCCGGTCGTGACGCAGTGCGCGTGACGCTCTCGCCCACGGCCGCCGCGCTCACCGCCGGTCAGACGCAGACCTTCACCACGCAGGCCTTCGACGCGCTCGACAATCCGCTGCAGGCGCCGGTGCTCTTCGAGAGCACCGACACCAGCATCGTGACCGTGACCGACGCCGGCGTCGCCACCGCGCGCGCGCGCCGCGGCAGCGCCTTCGTCGTCGCCAAGCTGTACGGCGGCGCGGCCGACACGTCCACGGTGAGCGTCGCGCTCCCCGCGGCCGCGATCGCCGCCTCGAGCGGGAGCGGCCAGACCGGCCCCGCCGGCACCCTGCTCGCGCAGAACGTCATCGTGCTCGTGACGGCGGCGGACAGCGTCCCCGTGGCCGGCGTCCCCGTCACCTTCGCCGCCACGGCAGGTGGCCTCCCCGGCCAGACGGTGGTGAACACCGACGCCGCCGGCTTCGCGAGCACCACCTGGACCCTCGGCGCCGCCGTCGGCGCGCAGACGATGACCGCCACCGCCGCCGGCCTCACCGGGAGTCCCGTGACCTTCACGGCGACGGCGACCCCCGGCGTGCCGACCTCGCTCGCCTTCACCGTGCAGCCGCCGACCGCGGTCGCGGGCCAGGCGATGACCCCCTCGGTGGTGGTCGAGGCGCGGACGTCCGCGGGCGGCCTCGCGACCGGCTTCACCGACAGCGTCACCATCACCCTCGGCGCGAATCCCGGCAACGATTCGCTCTTCGGCGTGATGACCGTCGCCGCGGTGGGCGGCATCGCGACCTTCAACAACCTTGCTTTCGACCGCGCGGCCACGGGCTACTCCCTCGTCGCCTCGTCCGGCGCGCTGACCTCCGCCTCCTCGGCGAGCTTCAACGTGGTGGCGGCGAACGCCAACCATCTCGGCTTCGAGGTGCAACCGGCAGGCGGGACCCCGGGCGTGGGGATGCTCCCCGCGCCGACGGTCCGCGCGTACGACATCTTCGACAATCCGGCCGCCTTCAGCGGCAACGTCACCGTCGCCCTCGGGGCCAACCCCGGCGGCGCGACGCTCGGCGGCACGACGACGGTCAACGCCGTCGCCGGCGCCGCGACCTTCCCCGGGCTCACGATCAGTGCGGGCGGCATCGGCTACACCCTCGTCGCGACCTCGCCGGGCCTCGGCGGCGCGACGAGCGATCCCTTCACCGTCGGCACCGCGACCATCGCCTGGGCCAATCCGTCGGGCGGCCTCTGGAGCGTCGCGGCCAACTGGAACCTCAACCGCGTGCCCGGCCCGAGCGACGTCGTGGCGATCGCCCTCGGCGGCACCTACGCGGTGACGCTCGACGTGAGTCCCACCATCGCGGGGATCGAGATCGGCACCGGCGCCGGCGGCACGCAGACGCTGCAGGCGACGAGCCGGATCCTCACCGTGGCGGGGGACGTCATCGTCGGCCCGCAGGGGGCGTTCGACTTCACCAACGCCTCGATCGCCGGCGTCGGCACGCTCAACAACGACGGCCTGGTGACTCTGCGCAACGGCGCGATCGCGCTCTCGCTCGACAACCGCGCGACCTTGGTGGCGTCGGGCAGCAGCGCGCTCAACGGCGGCCTCAGCACGACGCCGGGATCGACCCTGCGCGTGGCGCAGGTGGACGGCTGCTGCAGCACGGCGACGCTCGCCGTCGCCGGCGGGTTCACCAACGAGGGGACGATCGAGCTCTCCAACCAGACGACGAGCGCGTACGCGGCGCAGCTCAACGTCACGGGGACGCTGCTCAACTCACCCGGCGGGACCATCGCATCGATCGGCGGCCAGACCCCGGGCGGCGCGCGCGGCCTCGCCGCCGACCTCGACAACCGCGGCACGATGCTCGTCGCCGTGCCGCTCCTGCTCACCGGCGGCGGCGCGACGCACGAGAACAGCGGCACGATCGACGTGAGCGCCGACCTCACCGTCAACCAGTCCGGCGCCTCCCCCAGCTTCACCAACACCGGGACGCTCACCGTCGCCACCGGCCGGACGCTCGCCGTCACGGGCGGCGCGCTCACGCTCGTCGCGCCCATCGACGGCGCCGGCAACGTCACCGTGAGCAGCGCGACGGTCAACATCACCAACGCCTTCTCCAACGCCACCGCGACCGTCACCTTCGTCAACTCGGCCGTGAACGGGCCGGGGACCTTCACCAACGCGGCCGGCCGGACCATCGTCCTCTACTCCACCACGATCAACGCGCCGTTCGTCAACGCGGGGCTCGCGATCACCAACGGGAACTCGGCGATCACCGGCGCCTTCACCAATCCCGTCGGCGCGACGCTCCGCGTGGCGCAGGTGGACGGGTGCTGCAGCACCTCGACGCTGGACATCGCGAACGGGTTCATCAACGAGGGCACGATCGAGCTCTCGAACCAGACGGTGAATCCCTACGCCGCGCAGCTGAACGTCGTCGGCACGCTCGTGAACGCCGTGGGCGCGACCATCGCCGCGCTCGGCGGCCAGACGCCGGGCGGCGCGCGCGGGCTCGCCACCGACCTCGACAACCGCGGCACGCTCATCGTCGAGGCCCCGCTCACGCTCTCCGGCGCCGGCGCGACGCACGAGAACAGCGGCACGATCGACGTGAACGAGACCCTGCTCATCTCGCAGGGCGGCGCGTCGCCCAGCTTCACCAACACCGGGACGATCACCGTCGCCGCCGGCCGCACCCTCACGACGACGGCCGGCGCCTTCACCCAGGCCGGCACGCTCGGCGGCGCGGGCACCGTCTCCTGGTTCGGCGTGACCCTCGGCCTCACCGTGCCGTTCGACAACGCCGTGACCGGCCTCGCGGTGACCAACACCACGATCAACGGCCCGGCCTCCCTCACCAACGCGGCGGGGCGCACCCTGAGCCTCTTCTCGAGCACCGTCAACGCGCCGCTCGTGAATGACGGGGTGCTCATCGCCTCCGGCAACTCCGCGATCACCGGCGCCTTCGCCAACAGCGCGAGCGCCACGCTGCGCGTCGCGCAGCTCGACGGCTGCTGCAGCACCGCCACCCTGAACGTGGCGAACGGCTTCACCAACGCCGGCCTCATCGAACTCTCCAACCAGACCGTCAACAACTACGGCGCCCAGCTTAACGTCGTCGGCACCCTCGTGAACGCCGTCGGCGCGACCATCGCGTCGCTCGGCGGCCAGACCCCGGGCGGCAGCCGCGGCCTCGCCACCGATCTCGACAACCTCGGCACGCTCACCGTCGAGGCGCCGCTCATCCTCAGCGGCGACGGCGCGACCCACCAGAACAGCGGCACCGTCGACGTGTCGACCGCCGACCTGACCATCCTGCAGAGCGGTGCCTCGCCGACCTTCACCAACACCGGCACCGTCATCGTCGGCACCGCCCGGACGCTCCTGCTCCAGGGCGGCACCTTCGTGCAATCGTCCGGCACGCTCGACGGCACCGGGCTCCTGTCGCTCTTCAACACCACCCTCACGCTCGGCACCCCGCTCTCCAACGCGACGATGCAGCTGACCGCCGCCGGCTCCACCATCAACGGGACCGCGGCGCTCACCAACGCGCCGGCGCGCACCCTCGCGCTCTACTCGAGCACCGTCGCCGCCCCCTTCGTGAACCAGGGCCTCGCGATCGCGAGCGGCCCGTCGGCGATCACCGGCGCGTTCACGAACCCCGTGGGTGCCACCCTGCGCGTCGCGCAGCTCGACGGCTGCTGCAGCACCGCGACCCTCACCGTCGCCAACGGCTTCACCAACGAAGGGCTCATCGAGCTCTCCAACCAGACGGTCTTCAACTACGGCTCGCGCCTGAACGTGAGCACCGGTCAGCTCGTCAACGCCCCGGGGGCGACCATCGCCGCCATCGGCGGCCAGACGCCCGGCGGCGGCCGCGCGCTCGGCGCCGCGCTCGAGAACCAGGGCACGCTCACCGTCGCCGTGCCGCTCGTCATCGACGGCGGCAGCGCCCAGCACGAGAACACCGGCCTCATCGACGTGGGCGCCGCGCTGCAGGTCACCCAGAGCGGCACTTCCCCAGTATTCGCGAACCTCGGCACGATCACCATCGCGGCCGGACAGACCATGCAGGTCACCAACGGGACCCTGCGCCAGGACCTGGGCACGATCGACGGCACCGGCTTCCTCCTCACGCTCGGCGTCACCCTCGACCTGCTCTCCGACTTCGCGTCCGCCGGGCCGAGCTTCAGCCTGATCAACACCACGGTGATCGGCACCGGCACGCTGTTCGGCGCCACGGGGCGCTCGCTGTTCCTCTCCAATGCGACCCTCAACGTGCCGTTCGTGAACGAGGGCTTCACCCTCGTCAGCGGCACCTCCGCGATGAACGGCGCGGTGACCAACTCGAGCATCCCCGGGACGATGCTCCGCATCGCGCAGGCCGACGGAGCGACCTCGACCGCCAGCCTCACCGTGGCGAACGGCTTCACCAACCAGGGCCTGATGGAGCTGAGCAACGCGACGGTCACGAACTACGCGTCGCAGCTCGTCGTCCCGAGCGGCACCTTCGTGAATGCGCCCGGCGCGACGCTCTCCGTGCTCGGCGGCCAGACCCCCGGCGGCGCGCGCACCATCGCCGCGCAGCTCGACAACCAGGGCACCATCATCACGGACGTTCCCTTTTCGCTCGATCGGGCCGGCGCCGACCACCTGAACACCGGCACCCTCCTGCTCAACACCGGCAACATCCTCGTCACCCAGACGGGCACCACGCCGAGCTTCACCAACGGCGGCACCATCAGCGTCGGCACCGGGCGGATCCTCGCGGTCACGAACGGGGTGTTCACCAACGACGTGAGCGGCAGCGTGGCAGGGCAGGGGGCGCTGACCTTCACCAACGTCACGGCCGCCTTCGGCGGCGGCGCGCCCGCGACCGAGTTCTTCAACGCGACCGCCTCCAACCTCTCGCTCGTCAACGACGCGTCGGTCGGCACCGCGACGTGGGAGTTCACCAACACCGTGGTGGTGGACGACGGCGCGATCCTCACCATTCCCGCCGGGTCGACGGTGAGCCTCAACGCCTCGAGCCTGCTCACGCCGGTCGTGAACGCCGGCTCCCTCCTCGTGAGCGCCGCCTCGGCGATGAACGACCTCACCACCGCCTCCACCTCGTTCATCCGGGTGGGGAGCACCGCCGGCGGCGCGACGACCTTCACGCAGACCGGCGGCTTCGTGAACAACGGCCTGCTCGACCTGACCAACCTCGCGGCCGGGACCAATCTCGCCCGCGTGCTCGTGCAGAACGGGACCTTGCAGAACGCGCCGAGCGGCGTGATCCAGACCCAGGCCGGCTCGGCCGGCGGCGCGCGCGTGATCGAGACCACCGGCGGCGGCAACTTCGAGAACGATGGCACGTTGACCGTGCACGCGGCCGCGGCGGGCACGCTGACGCTGACCCTGAGCGGCGGCTTCATCACCACCGGCACCATCAACCTCGAGGTGGGCGGCCCCGTCGCCGGGACCGACTTCGACCGGATCGCCGTCTCCGGCAACACCACCCTCGGCGGCACCCTCAACGTGGCGCTGATCAACGCCTTCACCCCGCCCCCGGCGAGCAGCTACCTCCTGCTGGCCCAGAGCGCCGGGACCAGCAGCGGTGGGTTCTCGACCGTGAGCGCCCCCGGATTCACCGTCCCGCCGACCTACACCGCGGCGGGAACGACGATCGTGGCCCCATAGGCCGGGCGCCTTGTTTTTTCGCCTCCACCCGCTACTTTCCATCTCACTGACGCGGGGTGGAGCAGCCTGGTAGCTCGTCGGGCTCATAACCCGAAGGTCGCGGGTTCAAATCCCGCCCCCGCTACTGGTTCGACAGGTCCGGGCATCCCGTTCGCGGGGTGCCCGGACTTCGTTCCGGGCCCGGGGTTGGTCGGAAAAGGGCGTCCCCTTATCTTTCCGGGCCGTACGGCTGGGTAGCTCAGCTGGTTAGAGCACGGCACTCATAATGCCGGGGTCGCGGGTTCGAGTCCCGCCCCAGCTATTCACAGAAGCCCCCGCGGCCCCTTGGGCCGCGGGGGCTTCGTCGTGCGGGGGGCTCGCAGGCCGGGTGAGCGGCGCGAGCGTGCGGACGTTCGAGCCTCGTGCGGCAGCACGGGGCCCCCGCCGCACCTCCGTCCTCGACGCGGCTCGTGGTGCTCCCCGGCGGTCGTGCTATGCAGGTCTGCATAACACGGCTGCGATCAGCGGACCCGTCCCTCGCCATCACCGCGACAACCTGTTGTGGCGACTGTGCTTGCGGACTCGCGGTCCGGGCCGAATATTCGCGGCGGATGGACTATGCAGACCTGTCTAATTCAGGAAGCGAACGATTTAGGTCGGTCTGTCCAATTCACGTTATGCCGACTGAATTCAGAGGGTCGCTGCAGCGGGCATGCGCGGCCTTCAGTGAGCGGTGATGCCTAGGCGGGCGCGCCAAGTGCCTACCGCACGGTCGCCGTGTCGGGGCCGGAGGGTTCGGGTCCGCCCGGAAGAGTCGTGGTGTGCGTGAGGGCCCAGTTCCCCGTGCAACTGACCCTTCCAAACGGGGTCCCTGCCGATGCTGCTTGCGCTTGGTCGAAGGCAACGACGCACCGTCCATCCGGGGAGCGCGCGTCCGTCGCGGCGGCGGACCAGGCCGTCGTGGTGGCGCTCAGGAAGGTAACCGTCACCTCGTCCGAGGCGTGAAAGCCCAGCTGCTCGATATCACTCGTATAGCTGTTGCTATCCGCGTAGAAGCTCGCTTCGGTGTAGGCGAGCCTGTCCAGATCGTCGTGGGCTCGATACATGCGGTGGGTCGCCCGGCCCTCAGCCCCCATCGCCAACGGAGTGACCAACGGAGTGGCTACTTGGGCCAGTTGCAGCAGAAGAATCGGCGACCACGCCACGGCCAGGGACACTCGGTGCTTCCGGCGCACGAACAGGACGACCGTTGCAGCGAGCCAGCCGATTACCACTCCGATCACAACGAGGGCCCGGGTGCCACCGGATCGGCCCGTGAAGAATATCACGCCGCCGAACCCAAGGAACAGATATCCTTGCGTGAGGGTGACGACGACGGCGACCGTGCCCAGCACCGCGGTGGCGCCTCGTTGCATGAATTCCTCGGGGGTAACAGCCAAAGCCCCGCCCAGTCGGGATAGGAATTTTCAATTGGGTGAGTCGACTATCCGTCAACCATACAGCGCGAGCGCCGACCTCGTAAGGCCTCGTGGCCGGCGGCGGCGTGCCTCCATCGCGCTCGGGAACCTTGAGCGCCGTGGGAACACTTCAGTCAAGGTGGGAGCCCGAACACAGCACAACCTCACGTTATGCCGACGAAACTGATTCAGGAGGTCGAATGAGGCGTACGTGGTTTCGCCCACTCGGATGGCTCTTCATTCCCAGTTCCGCCCCGGGAGTCGTGCTCCTCTTGGGAGCGATTGCCTTCTGCATTCAGATATTCGTCGCCGTTGATCGCCGCTCGCACTCCGTGAGCGATACGCTATACGGGGCGTTCCCGTATTTTGGTTCTTCGAGGAATTCCGGGAAAGCCCCGTGACAAACGCGCTGGTCGCGCGCATGCTATCGGCATCGGAGGATGCCCATGGCGTACGAGGAGCTCAGCGCGCTGCTTGGGGGGTGGGAGGGGTTCATGATCGCGGCCGTGCGGCGCGAGCCCACCTCGACGACGCAGCCGGTGCCGCGCGTCGTGATCGTGCTGGAGCCGGTGCCGTCGCGCCCCAAGCGCTGTAGCCGCTGCGACGGCGAGGTCGTGACCGTCCATGAAGTGACCACGCGCCGCGTGCGCGATCTGCCGCTGATGGACGCCGAGACCTGGATCGAGTTTCCCCGCGCGCGCGTCGAGTGTCCACGGTGCGGGCCGACCGTCGAAGCCGTTCCGTGGCTCGATCGGTATCAGCGCATGACGACGCGCCTCGCCGCCGCCATCGCACGGCTCGCGCAGGTGTTGCCGATCAAGCACGTCGCGCAGTGGTTCGGCGTCGGCTGGGAGACCGTCAAGCAGATCGACCAGCGGGCGCTCGAGGCGCGGCTCGGCCCGATCGATCTCCGCGACGTGCGCCTGATCGCGATTGACGAGTTCGCGATTCACCGCGGCCACCGCTACGCGACGGTCGTGGTCAATCCGCTGACGCGGAAGGTCCTGTGGGTGGGCCGCGGCCGCGCGCGCGAGGACCTGCGGCCCTTCTTCGCGCAGCTGGGCCCCGAGGGCTGCGCGCGCCTGGAAGCCGCGGTCATGGATATGAGCGGCGCCTACGCCGACGAGGTCCGCGCCCACTGTCCCCACGCGGCGATCGTGTACGACCTGTTCCATGTGGTGGCGAAGTATGGGCGCGAGGTGATCGATCGCGTGCGCGTGGACGAGACGAATCGCGTGGCCGGCCGCGCCGTCGGCCGCGAGCGCGTCCGACGGGCCCAGCGGCGCATCATCAAAGGCGCCCGCTGGTTGCTGCTCCGCAATCGGGACACGGTGACGCGCCCGGCCGATCGGATCCGCTTGCGGGACCTCCTCGCCGCGAACCGCGCGCTCTTCAAGGTCTACGTACTCAAGGACGACTTGAAGCAGCTCTGGCGGTTTCGCTATCCGGGGGCGGCCCGGCGCTTCTGGGCGCAGTGGCGGCGGCGCGCGCTGGCGAGTCGCCTCGCGCCGCTCCGCGCCTTCGTGCGCCGGCTCACCCCGTACCTCGAGGGGATCATCAGCCATTGTCGATACCCGCTGCACACGAGCGTGCTCGAAGGGATCAACAACAAGATCAAGGTTATCAAGCGCATGGCGTACGGCTTTCGCGACGACGCGTACTTCTTCCTCAAGATCCGCGCGGCCTTCCCCGGTATTCCGTGAAGAACCCGTATTTTGCGCTCACCTTTCTGCTGCTGGAATGGGTGGCGGCGCGGTCTGGCGGCCGCGCGGCATAACGGCAGTTGGTGCAGATGGCCGCGCTGGGGTAGCGGTTGGGCGGCCGCGCTTTATCGTACCTAAAGGTACGGCGCGGCCGCCCAACCGCATCTTATGGAAGCGGCCACAGCACAACTTGACGTTAGACCGACGATGACCCGTCTCATCCGCGATGCCCGAAACCCACTGGAAACGCATCATGTCGGCATCACGCGAGTCGCGCGTTCGACGCGAGATTCGGTGGGTATTCGGTGCCATTGCCGCATTAGTCGTTGGCGTCCAGGCGTACGCGGCGGTGAGCCGGGACGACGCGTCGCTCCTTTTCAATCTGGGTGTCGCGTTCATCCTCGCGCTCCTTGCCGGACTTGACGTCGTCTCAGGGCGACAATTGCGACACGGCGCCCGGCACGAATTCTCGGAGCTCGGACTCAGGGTGCACCGCGGCTCGTCCGCAACGATCATTCGGTGGGACGAGATCGAGGCGGTGACCGCCGAGAGCGCTGTCATCGTCGCTTTGCGGACGCCGGCCGGGGTTGTTCGCGTCAATACCTATCAGTCCGAGACGTGGGAGGAGTTCAGCGAGCTCCTGCGGGAACGCTGGCTCGCTCCTCGACGGCTGAGCGCCTCCGCATGAGCGCGGTCTAACGATGCTTGCTGCTGACAGCCGGGCTATGGTAGCGGCCGCTGCGCGGCCGCATCTTACTTGATCGGCTGCAGCAGAAGCTCACGTTAGCCCGACCGCGTAATGCCCACACCGTTGACGCCCGCCGCAGCCACAACCCTCATCTCTCCGCACTTGCGCGGCTCGAGCGTCGACCGCCTGACTTATGGAATCACGTACTGGGATGTGCGCTTCAACAGCGGCGTGCTGCTGTCTGCAAGTGAGCTTCGCGTTTCTCCGAGCGCGCAACTCGGTCTATCAGGCTCCCGCAGTATGAACGACGAGATCCCAAGCGCGTGCTTGGTCGGCGGTCAACTGTTGGCTGTGACGAACAGCCATCCTGTCGACAACGTCTTGATAGACCCGTCGTCGGTGTTGGTGTGTCGATTTCAGAACGGGCTTGTCCTTCAGGCCCTCGCCATCGTAGACCAAGTCGACTGGACCTGGACTCTCGATTTGCCCGACGGTAGTCGGCTGACCTGCGATTCGGGACCCCTGTTTCTGTCGAATCGAACCGATGGGGCGGGCTAGCTCGGGCTTGCAGAGTGACGGTTGCCGCCGCCGATGCACGGGGGCCCGTGCTCGCGGCCTCGAACCATGATAGTCTGTGGACGTCGCGGGGCCGCGGTCTCACTGACCGGACGGCGAATGCGGCGAGTGGCCGATCCCGCTGGCTCCGATGTCTGCACAGCTAGGGACGCCACACGGTGGCACAGGAGGGTTCGGCCCTCCGTCGGGCTAACGAGAGTTGGTGCAGATGGCCGGTTAGGGTAGCGGGTTGGCGGCCCCGGCCTCATCGTACTGCAAGGTCGGCCGTGGCCGCCAACCCGCATTGATTGAATCGGCCACAGCACAACTAGACGTTAGGTCGACACCCATGGGTTTGATCCCCATCGCAGTCGTGGTGTGCGTGTTCGGATTGCTCGCTGCGCGCTTCGTCGCTGTGCGAGTGCGCGCTGCGCAAAGGCTCGTGTCCGATCGGCACTTGCGCGAGATCGCCGCGACGCTCCCGGCACTCCGTGTGGCCGCGTTTGCCGACACTGGTGTCCCGATGCATCCGCCGACCGACCGTCGAATTGCGCTGACATCTGAGGGCGTTGCCCTCTTCTTTTCGGAGCAGCGATTCTCGGAGACCGACCAGTGGCTGGCCCACATCTCCATCTCTCGGCGCGGAGGGTTCATCCCGTGGGCCGCCGCCGGTCGGTTCGCGTTTATCATCCTGCAGCACCTCGGTGTCCCGGTCCAAACCGCAGCGGTGGCGCATACTCCGGCGGGTATCGTGCACTTGGTCTTCGTCCACCGTGGCAGCGGCGACGCGCCTGCGACAGGCGAGCTGCCCGAGGATCTCATGAGACTTCGCATCGGGGCTGAGGAGTTCATGCGCACGGTTCGGCAATCCGGTACCCTGCGGCGCAGTGAACGCGAACTTCTCGCGTCGGTGCTCTGTGCGCCCTAACGACAGTTGGTGCTGATGGCCGGCTGGGGTAGCGGGTTGGCGGCCCCGGCCTCATCGTACTGCAGGGTCGGCCGTGGCCGCCAACCCGCATCTATTGAATCGGCCACAGCACAACTTGACGTTAGCCCGATGAGACCGAGATCGCGGGTTGCTGTGCCCCAAGGAGACGCAGCGCCATGGAATCACGATTGAGTGCCGTGGACATGCGCACCGCCACGCGCGGTACATCGCACCGACGCGCCGCCCGCCGTGTGTGTGTCGGCGCGTCCGCATTACTCGCGTTCGCCGCCTGTGACGCCGATCGAGTCTTCTTCGACTGCAGCTTGGAAGCGCGCGCCTCGATCGCGGTCACGGTCGTCGATTCGGTCTCGCGCGTGGGCCTGGGCGCCGGCTCCACATTGATCCTCGAGGACGGAGCATATCGAGATTCGGTGTCCTTTCCGATCGACCAGCTCATGTACAATACCATGCCGCTCTGGGCGCTTCAGAGCGCTGAGCGAGAGGGCACGTATAACGTTCGCGTGCGGCGGCCAGGCTACCAGCTCTGGGAACGACGCGGCGTGCGCGTGACGGCGGATCGGTGTCACGTGCGAACCGTGGAGCTAGAAGCACGACTGCAGGCGTCGCCGTAACGAGCTCGGCGCCCGCACGGGCTAACGGCAGTTGGTGCAGACGGCCGCGCTGGGGTAGCGGTTGGGCGGCCGTGCTTTATCGTACCTGAAGGTACCGCACGGCCGCCCAACCGCATCTTATGGAAGCGGCCGCAGCACAACTTGACGTTAGGTTGAGCGAACAGAGTTCGAGCTACCGAGAGATTCGTGAGGAGCCGACGTGGACGTGACTGACGAGTTTCGGCCGCTGCGCGACGCGCGAATCTGGGCCCTCCGCGGAGCAGGGTTCGTGGTCTTGTTCATCTTCACCAAACTGTTATTGCTCGGCCTTCCGCTCGGACTTCTGTTCGCGCTCTCGGGCGGGCGAGTCTCGCAGGTAGATCCCCTCGTCGTCATCACCGTCTTCGGCGCAGCGGTTCTCGGAGGCGCGCTGAGCGGAGCTGCCTATGGCGCGTTCGGACGTCCGCTTCGCGCTCGCGGCAAGTTCGGCGACTACGCGGCAGGTGCCGTCATCGCGACGCCGTACTTGTTCGTCATGATTCGTGCGGTTGCGTCGGCCAGGAGCGACCTCGCGCTCCTTCGCCCCCTCGACCGGATCGATCTCATCGTCCTCGCCTTCGCAGCGCTCTACATTGGCCCGCTCATCGGGCACTTCAACTTGCCGAGGCTCGAACCCGAGAGATTCCCGCGCGCGCCAACCTAACGGCAGTTGGTGCAGACGGCCGCGCTAGGGAAGCAGGTGGGCGGCCGTGCTCTTTTGTACCTTTCGGTATCGCACGGCCGCCCACCTGCATTTTATGAAAGCGGCCGCAGCACAACTTGACGTTAGACCGACGCATACACACTGTGACCGCACCAGCATTCCGCATCGAGCTGTCCCACTTGCATTGGCTCAACGCCGACGATCCGAGCTCGGATCTCTGCGCGCATGGCGGTCTTCGGGTCTCGCATGGCGAACGGGTATATGTCGATGAACCCGAAGCTGGGCACGCCGTGTCCACCGGCGCCCTGCATCTCCTACGGTCCGTCGAGCGCGACCACTGCCCAGAGGACGTGTCCTGCGATCAGCTTGTCCCGTGCTGTGGCCACTTCATGGTCTACGATGCCGACCGCCGCGAGGTGCGGAATGTAGGTTGCCCGAACGGAATCTCCTGGGTGGTGCGGCATCGACCCGACGGCCGCGTCGCGCTGCACTTCCCGCAGCACGAGGAACTGGTGCTACCACTCGCAGAGTGGCGCGAGGCGGTCATCGGCTTTTCTCGCGCGGTGCGTGAGTTCTACTTCGGCGCGGAACCCAAGCAGCCGGCCATCGAGAGCGACGACGAGTGGTACCCGCATTTCATCGCGGAATGGGAGCGGCGGCATGCTCGGGCGCTCGGCGCGGTCTAACGGCAGTTGGTGACCGACGGCCGTCTAGGGAAGCAGGTGGGCGGCCGCGCCTTGTCGTACCTTTCGGTACGGCGCGGCCGCCCACCTGCATCTTATGAAAGCGGCCGCGGCACAACTTGACGTTAGCCAGACCAGGAGCGCGGATGTCAGTGTCAGTTTCGGTGTTCTTGCGTGCACCGCAACTACCATCGCGGGACGAGTGGCAGCGGGCGATCGACGCGGCCGGATTCCGGGTATCCTTGCATCGTGAGTTCAACCCAACCGTCGATGCCGGATTCGTTGGCGCGTTGCACGATGGGCGGGCAGCGGGCTTCGAGTTCTACCTTGATGTCAGCGCAGAGGACAGCATTGACGGAAAGGAGGCCCTAACGCACCGTGCCATGTTCGTGACGCACTCGGCTTTGCGTGAGCTCGTGTCTTCCGTGGTTGCGGCGGCGACACTCGCGTCTGTTTGCAACGGCGTCCTACGCGACGACGACTCCGGTGAAACCTATCGCGGGGTCGCCGCAATCGAGTACGCGCGCAATGTGGAGCTGGATTGCGCGGCGGAGCTGCAACACTAGCTGGTCGCGTGGCCGGGCTGGCTAACGGCAGTTGGTGCAGACGGCCGCGCTGGGGTAGCGGTTGGGCGGCCGTGCTCTATCGTACCTGACGGTACCGCACGGCCGCCCAACCGCATCTTATGGAAGCGGCCGCAGCACAACTTGACGTTAGCCGGACGACACCGTCGATCGCGAAGGAGCCTTCTCATTGACACGCACCCCATCCGAACATGAAGAAGAATCCTGGAACGAACCTGTTCTCAGAGCTGTCGCGCGGTCGGATCAGGAGATGGCGGCCGCTCACAGTCGGGCGGCAGCGACGACCCAACACTTCGCGGCGCACGTAGCTCGCGCTGGTGAACACGTACGCGGCGCCAAGCTCCGCTTCCGCGACCCTGATCTGTCCGATGAACTTGGCGAGGACTGTTTCGTCTTTCTCTGGCTCACGACCGTTACCTATCATCCCGACGAGCAGCTCTTCTCGGGAGTCTTCTTCGAGGTACCGCGTGAGCTGCGGAAGTGGCATGAGATTGGCGACCGCCTGAGCTTCGAAGCGGAGGATATCTTCGACTGGATGATACTCGAGCAGGGAACGCTTCACGGCGGCTTCACGCTGCGTGTAGCCCGCCAGCGGTTGGCCGAACTCGAGCGCGCTGACTACGACCGTCGCGTCGGAGTCACGTCTTGGCACCCCTTGCCGGAGTAGACTGCCAGACACGAGCGTCAATGGCGAATCGCCGGGTCTTGCCCGGCGAGGGTCGTCGGCGCGCCGCCGGCTAACGGCAGTTGGTGACCGACGGCCGCGCGAAGGAAGCAGGTGGGCGGCCGTGCTCCTTCGTACCTTTCGGTATCGCACGGCCGCCCACCTGCATTTTATCGAAGCGGCCGCGGCACAACTTGACGTTATGCGGCGCCTCACCCGTCGCGATCGAGATCGAAGCTCGGCCGAGATTGCTTGGGGTGAACGGCAACTACGATGACGACAGCACCTCACCCGTGGAGACTGACCCGGTCCGCCCTTCGTCGCTCGTGCCGTCGGGACCTGTGCGCCTCGGCCCTAGGTAGGGCGGACGGGTCGCCGCGCGATTCGTCCGCCCCCTGAGACCGGGCGGCGGCCTCGCATAACGCCGCTTGGTGCCGATGGCCGGCTATTGATGGCGGCCGCTCCGCGGCCGCATTATTGAATCGGCCACAGCACAAGCCAACGTTAGGCGGACGGAGGAGGCTCTGGAGCGCTACATGCAGGCGGCGTTCATCGCCATGGCCGTGGCCACGATCTCTAATGCCGCGAACGCTCAGCGCGCGCGCGAATGCGTCGCAGTGCCAGCGTCGCGCACTGCATCGCTCGACTCGGCGCAGCAAGCTCTCGGGTTCCGCCTCTACTGGCCAGCAATCGCGGCCTGCGGTCCCCAGAGAACTGTCGCTCCACTCTGGACGCCCGAGCGTGATCGCGACGGTGACTTCGGTTCGCGCATTGCATTGCTTCGACCCACGGACGGGCGCTCCTTCGTCGCAGTCTCGTTCTCGCGAGGCTTCCTTGAGTCGAGCCTGCCACGCGTGCGCGCGTTCGAGGCCCGGGGCCGAGTGCTCGCACTCGCGGACCTTGGTGACGAAGGAGGGAGTTGGGGTATCGAGGCATTCGAGGTGCTCCGCGACAGCCTTCTTGCGCTCGGCCGCCTGGATGTTGGCAAATCCTCGCGTGACGATGAGAATGACGGGTCGGCCTTCAGCCACTTGGCCGTCGCGCTGAGTGCGGGAGAATGGCAGGTGAGCTTCGACACCGTTGTCGTGCTCGAACCGAACCGAGATTCTCGCTCCGTCATCGAGGCAAGTCCGCGCAGGCCGGCCCGGTTCCGCGCGCACGGCGGCACGTGGCGCCGTCTTCCGTGAGCCGCCGCCTAACGGCAGTTGGTGCTGATGGCCGGCTGGGGTAGCGGGTTGGCGGCCCCGGCCTCATCGTACTTCAGGGTCGGCCGGGGCCGCCAACCCGCATTAATGGAATCGGCCACAGCACAACTTGACGTTAGCGCGACGGACCCGGACTTCGAGCTGAGGCAGGCATGACCCTTCTCTCTGTACGTGATCGACGCATCGAGATGGCGATCCTTGCGGTCTGGGCTCTTCTGCTTGCCTGGGCCCTCGGAGCGCGCTTCTTCTCAGCCGCGCCGGCCGCGACGTCCAGCGGATCCATCACCCTACTCACCGGGATGGTGCTCGGCTCGGCGAGTCAGTTCGTCACGCAGCGCGCTCTGCGCTGGACGCTCCTCACCGGGGCGCTGTTCGCCGTGGCCGCTGGCCTCTGGATCACGCTAGCCTGACCCGTCGGGCCGAGCCGTGCGTACCGCTCGCTAACGGCAGTTGGTGCTGATGGCCGGCTAGGGTAGCGGGTTGGCGGCCCCGGCCTCATCGTACCTCAGGGTCGGCCGTGGCCGCCAACCCGCATTGATTGAATCGGCCACAGCACAACTTGACGTTAGCCTGACACCCGCCGCCCGCGTTCGCCGTAAGAAGGGGACACATCTTCGCGTAGGACGATATGGATCCAATGGCGTGGGTACTCTCGATCGCGTGCGGATTCGTCGCGGTCGGCTACATCGCGAAAGTCGTAGCGAACACCGTAGTGCGCCTCCGCAGCCTCCAGGTGTCGGCGGGCAACGCTGGGCTGGAAGCGCGTTTCGAGCGAATGGAGGCTGCGCTCGACGCGATAGCCATTGAAGTGGAGCGAGCCGGCGAGTTGCAGCGCTTCACGGCGCGACTCCAGGAAGGCGCCATAGCGGAGCCGCCGCGTTCAATTGCGCGACCACTCACGCCACAGTGAGCCCCGTGCCCGTGCGGGCTAACGGCAGTTGGTGACCGACGGCCGCGTCAGGGAAGCAGGTGGGCGGCCGTGCTCCTTTGTACCTTTCGGTATCGCACGGCCGCCCACCTGCATTTTATGAAAGCGGCCGCGGCACAACTTGACGTTAGGCCGAAGCATGAGACTTCTGATCGCACTCACATCTGCCGTCTTGCTTGGCTCCGCGTGTGCCCGAGAAGATGCGGGCGAGACGGAGATCGAGTCGCGTCCAATCGCGAGCGAGACCGCAGCGGCTGTGGAGCCCGAGACGACGCTCACGACGACGTATGTCGGCATCGACTTCAGCCTCAAGCATCCGGCGGATGCGCGCGTAGAGTACGATGACAATCGCAATGAAGTCTGGCTGCTCCCCGGCGATCGCATCATTGGGCCGCGAGTTGATCCGGACTCGAAGGGTGGCGCCTACTACGTCGCGGCGAGCAGAATCGTCACGCACGGACGCGCATCCGCTGCAGCGTGGGTGGACAGTGTCCGCCGCGCGCTAAATGATCACGAGTTCGACGAGGACAGTCTCTTCTTCGTCGGTCCTGCAACGGATACCACGCTCAATGGGCAGGCGGCGAAAGTTCTGGACCCGCCTTGCGGCGACTGCTGGGTGCGCCACTTCGTCTTCGCGCGCGACTCGACGATTGTCGTCTTGACCTACATCGCCAACGGTCTAGAGTCGTGGGATCGACAGCGGGCGCAACGAGTCGGCGAGGGAATTATCGGATCCTTCGAATGGAAAGCGGCTAGCTCGACCAGGTGAGGTCGGCATCGGTGCGCACTCGGCCTAACGGCAGTTGGTGACCGACGGCCGTCTAGTGTAGCAGGTGGGCGGCCGCGCCTTGTCGTACCTTTCGGTACGGCGCGGCCGCCCAACCGCATTTTATGAAAGCGGCCGCGGCACAACTTGACGTTATGCGGGCGGGGGACAGCCAACTGGCGTCGGCGTCACCGCGTGGGAAGTACAGCCCGAGGCATCGACGCCGCTGAACATGGGCGTCCTCAAGCCCACTGCTTTGGGGAGCGCGCTCCGCCAGGATCGAGCGCCGCCGCGGCTCGGAGCGCCTCGCCGGGCGTCCGCGCGCCGGCATTGCGTACGAGGTGGTCGGTCCGGCGCGCGCGCGAGGGTGGGCGCGCGGGGGCGAGGACGGCGGGCCGACGCATAACGGCAGTTGGTGCAGATGGCCGCGCTATTGATGGCGGCCGCTCCGCGGCCGCAGTATTGGAGCGGCCACAGCACAACCAAACGTTAGGCGCACGGAACTGAGGTCTGCCTGTGTCGATATCGATACACGTCGCGTTGCAGGCCGAGTTGCGTCGAATCGGTGACACGTCGTCCCTGACAGCGATGGGCTCAAGCGGGCGCCTGGGCAAAGCTCCGACCGCAGCGCAGATTCTCGTTCGTCTTCAGGAACTGCCGGCCGGAGCTGACGCCGCGGCACTCGTTGCGGCTGTCTATGAACCGAGTGATACCGAGGTCTCGGATGTTAGCGCCGCCTTGCGCCGAACGTTCGAGCGCTGCGAGTTGAGTGTCGAAGAGCGCGTGCTGGTCGAGGTCGACCGCATCGCCCCGCGCCTGCCCGAAGGAGTCGGAGTGAGCTTCCCAAGCGGCCCCCGCTTGGCAGCGACTCTGGAGATGCTACGAACATTGCCGAGCGGCGCAGGCGCGGAGGTTCTCGGCGCCGCCCTCGCCGCTGATTCCGATCCGCCGGCGCCTAACGATGGTTGGTGACCGATGGCCGGCTAGGGTAGCGGGTTGGCGGCCACGCCTTATTGCGAAGGACGGGTCGGCGTGGCCGCCAACCCGCATCTATTTGAACGGCCACGGCACAACCTGACGTTAGCCGGATGGCCGCCGATCGCTCGTAACGGAGGCCGCTTTCAACACTATATGCGTTGTGTGATCGTTCGTCACATTCATTGCACCCAGTGGATGCGCCGCATGACGTTGGGCGCGCTGGCAGCGACCCTTGCATGTGACGCGGAGCCTCTCGGGCCGGCCGCGAGGACCGTTTCCGCGGCCCAGCTCGCTGCGGCGGTCGTGGGGGCAGCTGCCGATTCGATCGATGCAGCCGGACAGTTCCTGCTTGCCGATCGGACGCGTCAGGACGGGACTGAGATCACCGAGCAGCGCGCACGCGAGCTCGCGATCGCGTACTGGAAGTCGCTTGAGGGCGAGTTGCGGATTCGCGGCAAGCGGGATCGCGATGGCGTCCCGTTGTCCGCGAGCCTCCAGCTCTGCCCGCGTGCCTTCTACGCTGAGAGCGGCTACGATCCTCTGCCCCCGGACTTGCCCGCGGTGCTTCGCCGAGGACTCGGACCACAGTGGCTGCTCGGCCTCTGCCACGGCACGACGCAAGAGTTGGCGATCTCCGTCTCCAGCGAGGCGACCGACCTCAGCGTCAGGGCCGACGGTACCGTCTCCATTCTGAAGGGCGGCGATTTCTGGGACGTGGGCGTTCCGGTGGGCGCGCGTATCCCTGCGTGGCCCGAGAACGCGGTGGTCGCTGCAGCGGCGCCAGGCTACCGCGTCTCCGGCGTGCCCGTCTTGCGTCGCCGGGCCCGGAACCAAGTGATGTTCATCGCCGATTGGTACTTCCCGATTGAACAGGAAGGCGAGATTCGCGGCCTCGATAGCGGTGTCCGTCGGCGCGTAGGCGCACTCCAGTTCGGGATCTACTCGTCATTCAGCGACGTGAGAGTGCTCGATGCCAATCCCGACTTCGCTGACGAGTCCCGCGTCGAAGTGGCGACGGTCAGCCTCGGTGGCGGGAACGTCAGACAAGTGCCGATCACGCGGAGAGCCGACGTCCCGTTCTGGATCGAGCCAATCGTGCGGGTGGTGCCGTGACCCGACACATCCGCCGACTCGACATAGTCGCGCCGGGATGAGCGCGGCTGAGTTCCGAGTCTCCACCGGCTAACGGAGGTTGGTGCAGATGGCCGCGGTAGGGAAGCAGGTGGGCGGCCGCGCTCTGTCGTACCTTTCGGTACAGCGCGGCCGCCCACCTGCATCTTATGGAAGCGGCCACAGCACAACCAAACGTTAGACCGACGCTTTACGTTCTCGCTCCGCTGCGAGCGCGCGCTGGAGCTGCTCTATCTCTCGTCTAAGCGCAGTATTCTCCTTCTCGCGCCGTGTGGGCACGGCCATCGCGTCTAGCGCGTCTCGCACAATCTGAGCTGAGTACTCTGGGTCGTCTGCCTTGGTCACTATCCGTGCGATCTCCTCGACCGGTCGATCGCTAGCCTTCGCGTCGCGAAGAATTCGCTCGCCAAGCTCGCGCTTTAGCGTCGTGCGGCGAGACCATGGTACGTCGTACTGCTCGGATTGAGCTACAATGCGGTACGCATACCGCTGCAGTCCAGTTAAGCGCTTCGCGAGGTTGAGATCGAAGAGAATGCCGCGCAGACTTCCAAGACCGAAGTGCACACCTGGCGTAAGTGCAAGCAGGGTTCCCACGGCACCAAGGCTCAGAACGGCGTCCGGATCTCCGAGATCAGTCCGGAATCGCTCATCCGACATCTTGATGAGTCGTGCTGACGAGACCGCCATAAGAGTCCCGTCCCTTCCCTGCTCTCTAAACGCGGCGCGCGCGGCACGTAAGGAGGCGAGCATGAGTGCGTCTCGACGTGCCTTGTCCCTGATGCGAAAGTCTAGGTCATCACTCTCGCACTCCATCTCAGCCGCGAGAGTCGTGATCATGAACTGGAGGACCGAGACGTAGAACGAGTCGGTCGACTTGTCGATCTCGGATCCGAATCCAGGAAGTCTGTCTACGCGGTACTCGTCCCGCAGCACGGCAAGCACTCTCGAATAGTCGTGAGGACGAGAGCCGCGATACTGCCCGATATATCGCTCCCATGTCTTGCGGTCCAATCGACCACGGGACACGGCACGAAAGCCGCGTACAAACGCGTTCGAAATGACATGCTCCGCCTCTAAGTCAGAAAGCTGTGGAAGGTACGAGGATGTAGCGACGTAATCACTCTCAGCGATCCACGCATGATACGCTGCCTCCTCAAGCGACGGATCTGGCGCCAGAACCGTTCCGCCGAGGGCGCGCCATCCTCCCAGCAGTTGCTCTGTCTCCTTGTGGCTCACCTCACCGTCACTCAGAAGGGAAAGAATCACATCCGTGTCTAGCAGCAGCGTGATGCCGCGCACGACGCTCGTGACGGACGCGCTGCTCTGTGGTTCGAGACCTAGCGAGCACATCATCACGTAGACGGCACAGATCTCAGACAGCCAGTCGAAAGCCGCGGTGCCCTTCTCAGAAAACAGATCGATGATCGCCTGCTGCATCGCTTCGCGCTTCTCAAGTCCTCCAAACATTGCCCCGATGCGATGCGCCAGCTTCTCTCGAATGGCCAAGGCCGCTTCGCCGTCCTCAACTCGGCGTCCACTCTCAATCGCTGCGACCATTCGAATCGTCGCGGTGCCGTGAACGAAGAACAGCTGCGCAATCCCGTCCTGGAACGTGTCCCAAACGCGATCGTACTCCTCGGGCGTCAGCTGAAAGCCGGTGAGTTTCGCTAGGGCCGCGTGGATGAGCTTCTTCCCCTCAAGCAGCTTCGGCGCCGCGTCCGATGGAAGCGTCGCGAGCCAGGCGGTTCCCGCAGCTGTGACCTCCAGCCGGCCAGTACGGTTCTCAATCAGCCCCTCAGTTTGAAGGAGTTCCACGACAGACGTCCCGTACGCACTCGAGATTGTTCGTGGAAGGTGCAACTGGCCAGAGATCGAGACCAAGACCGCGTTCTGCGTCTGAGGCCCCTTCGCGCTGAGCTGTTCGAGAATCAGGCGCCGTGCAAGCGCGTCGCGCAGAGCCTGAGCGTCGTCGCCAGTCTGGGTCAGCAAGGCGAGTCGGAGTCCTGTCTTCTCGGCCTCGACATCTGGCGTACTTACGCCGAAGAACAGGCTCTCGAGGTTGGAGAGCTCGGCCTGATAGTGCTTCCTCAGGATCGACTCGTGAGTCAGCGCCATCGTCGCCAGTTGCATCTGATACAGCACCTGAACCGATTGCACGGATGGACTCAGCTTGCGAATCTCGGCAGCAAGTATGTCGGCCGTGTGCTCCGAGAGCTCGCGAGACGTGCAGTAAACAATGCTCCGCGGGCGCGTGGTCGCCTCGAGTCGCTCGATGTCAGCAGTTACCTTCGCGTCGAGAGTTTGTGCTAGGGACGCACAGACAACGTGATGTGAACTCTCGGTCTGAAGTACCCGTCTTCCGTCGCGACCGAGATCCCAGGTACGCGAAGTCGGCACGAAAACGGCGTTCTCTTGGAGTCCAAGCAAGTCGAGGCAGAGCGCTTCGAATCGGAGCGGGCTCGTCTCGTGCTCGAGAAGCGCACCAACAAGACCTTCAAGGAGTGGCATCGACGAGTTCCGAGAACGGCAGAGCAGCCGAGTAAGTCAAGAGTGCCCGAAGTGGCTCGGACCGGACCGAGACATAGTATGCACGCCGCACCGCGCTCGGCGCTACCCAGAAAAGGGTCGCTCGCCGTCACCTGAGAGCGATTGGCGTGGCGCATCACGGGCTGGCGGAGTAGTCGCAGGGCTCGCGAGACACCTGTGAACGTTCCACCTGCGACACGACGACGTCTGCTTGGTTTGCGGTCTAACGAAGCTTGGTGCAGACGGCCGGCTAAGGTGGCGGGTTGGCGGCCGCGCCCTATCTTATGGGGCGGTCGGCGCGGCCGCGAACCCGCATTTTACATGAACGGCCACGGCACAACCTGACGTTAGGCGGACCAAGCAGCTTCAGCAGCGCATGCACCTCAAGTCACAATCGCTGCCTTTCCTCAATCAGCCAACATGCGCCTTCACTCACTTCGCATCGAGGGATACAAGCGGATGCAGTCCGCTACCGTGGTGTTCGGTGACGCCACGTTCCTCATCGGACCTAACAACTCGGGAAAAACCTCGGTTCTAAGCGCGATCGAGCGGCTTCTCTCGCCGAACAAGCAGATTCCAGACATCGAATACTTCTGCATCCGCGACGAAGCCACTGGGGAACAGAAGCCCGCTTCGGGCCGGATTGTGCTCGAAGCTGAGTTTCGAAACGTCCTGATTGAGGCGAAGGGTTGGCGCGGCTTTAAAGGCCGTGTTCGTGAGTACGAGCACGATGCTACCAAGGAGTCGGGTCTTTGCCTCACCTATCGCAAAACGTACGAGCTCGGCAAAGACGTCGTAGTTGAGGTGAAGAGTCGCACCCGCACTGTTGCCGCAGCATTCGAGGACATCAAGACGCCACAGGACCTCGTAGACGGTGGTGTCGACCCTGCGGCCGTGACAAGTCTTTATCCGGACCTGGCGAAGAAGCTCACGCAGGCTTCGCGGGCACTTCTGGAGGATCTGGATGAGATCTGGGTTCTTGGTGACGAGGAGACCTGGGTTCAGAATCCGGGCGGTATTCCGCAGGTCGTGCTGGCTCGTCTTCCTCGCTTTCTGCTAATTCCTGCGGGTGACTCGTCTCACGAGATGTCATCAAGTGGTGTTCTCGGGAAGACTCTGAACGAGCTGTTTGAGGATGTTCGCGCAGCCTCCGACAACTACAAGAAGGCGCAGGAGCATCTTGATGCGCTCGCAAAGGAGCTTGACCCGCAGGATGCCTCTTCCGAATTCGGCAAGATGCTTGCTGAACTCAACGAGGTCATCGCGGGAGTATTTCCGGAGTCCTCAATCCACGCAAATGCGGACCTCAGCGACCCAAACAAGTCCCTGAAGCCCACCTTTACGGTAACCCTATCGAGCAATGTGCGAACCCCGGTCGATCATCAAGGCACTGGCACAGTGCGCGCTGCCGTGTTCGGCGTACTCCGCTTCCGCCAGCGATGGATGGCTAAGCGGCAGCAGAATCTCAACGGACGCTCGCTGATTATCGGCTTCGAGGAACCTGAGTTGTACCTGCATCCTAGCGCAGCCAATCAGATGCGGGACACCATCTATGATCTGTCCTTGCACGACCATCAGATTGTAGCGACGACCCACTCGCCGTTTCTGATCGACATCTCACGCAAGCCACGTCAGGTCTTGAATCGGTTCGCTGTCGTCAGTGGCGGTGTTCAAGTCCAGCCCTTCTCTGTGTCGGACGCGTTCGCTGCGCTCCAGGATGATGACAAGGACTATGTGAAGATGTTGCTGCGTATCGACGACTACATCGCCCGTGTGTTCTTTGCGCGGCGGGTGGTAATTGTCGAAGGCGACACCGAGGACGTCATCATTCGGGAGTCTCTGAAGCGCCTTGACCCCGCGACGCGGCAGTCGGCCCAGGCACAGACCGAGGTGGTGAAAGCACGTGGCAAGGCGTCGATCATCGGCCTCACGCGATATCTCCGCGCTTTGGGGATGATTCCATTCGTTATCCATGACCTCGACTCCGCTACCCCGAACGCAGCCAAGTTCAACGCGCCCATTGCCGCTGCTGCGGGACCGGAGAATGTCGCCGCGCTTGCAGAGTGCATTGAGGACGTGCTCGGCTATGCCCCGCCCTCTCACGAGAAGCCGCTGACCGCTTTCCGCGAGGCGACAAAATGGGGGCAGAACTGGGCGGACGTCCCCAAGGCGTGGAGAGATGTTATGGCGCGCGCATTTCACATTCCCAACTGAGCATTGTCTGGCTACGATGGCGAGTCGGTCGCGCGGCCGCCTAACGACGCTTGCTGCCGGCGAGCGCAGCTAGTGTAGCGGTTGTGGGGCCTCGGCTCCATCTTCTTGAAAGGTTCGCCGAGGCCCCACAACCGCATTCTATGGGAGCGCTCGAAGCAGAAGCACACGTTAGAGCGACCAGGAGAGTTCGTGTCACCCACACGCAAATGCCGTGACTGCGAAGAGTATCGCAAGGCCGGACATAACTACTGCCGGATGTGCGGCTTCCACTTGACCAAGGGCTACGTCCAGTACGTGCGCTTAGCGCTCGCCTACTACACCAACGAGAAGTTCTGTGGCTATTGCGGCGAGCCTCGTCGCGATTGCGAGTGCTGATCCTGCGTCTCGTCAGTCCGCCATGTCGCTTTGCGGAGCCCCGTGCAACAAACGGGGTGTTCTGCGCCGTCACATGACGAAGAGCGGAAGACTGGACGTGCGTTTTGCCGTTGGGAGTATCACGGGGCCGAATTCGGTTTCCGTGAAGATTACTTCCTCGCGTTCAAAGGGCGATGTGTACGCGATGGTTCGCGAGATTGCGAAGGAAGTGAAGATCAGCCTGCACAAAGACGGCAATTGCTTCCCTGGTTTGCAGGAGCCCATGAAGGCTCTTGAGCCTGAATTGGTGGCTCGCCTAGGTGGGAGCCGACATCAGCACAAGTGGACGCGTCGCGCACACCTCGGCTCACAGGAATGCGGGGCCCTGCATTTCTGTTTTCCTTCGTCCGAGCTCCGGAACTGGCGAAGCTCCGCAGAAGGCCTCGACGACTGCATCTGGCTGCCAGCTCCGGCCGAAGGGAACTCGCAGGTTGTGACCGTCTACTACACTGGCTCGCACCGCGCGAATGTAGTTGCCCCGGTTTCGTGGAGCGGTGCGGCTTGGGGATTCAAGCCGCGACTGGGGTGGGAGTAAGGTAGGTCTGTTCGAAGCGAAGTGGCGAGCGCTGCCCGAGCGCGGAGTGCCGCCGATGCGGATTGTACCAGCCTTCGATGTAGCGGAAGATCTTCAGTTGTGCTTCGCCCGGCGACTCGAAGCGGTGCTTCGCGAGCAGCTCGGCCTCGAGCGTCGAGAAGAAGCTCTCGGCCATCGCGTTGTCGTAGGCGTCGCCGCGCGATCCCATCGAGGGCGCACGCCGAGCACCTCGCAGCGATGCCCGAAGGCGATGGCGCGATATTGACTGCCCTGATCCGAGTGGTGGATCACGTCCGTCGGCTGACGCTGGGCCGCCGCCATCTTCAGCGCATCGAGCACGAGCGCGGTCTGCATGCGACCGTCCATCGCCCAGCCGACGATGCGGCGACTGAAGACGTCGAGCACGATCGCGAGGTAGAGGAAGCCGCGATAGGTCGGGATGTACGTCATGTCCGCGACCCAGAGCTGATTCGGCGCCGCCGCGACGAACCGGCGATGCACCAGGTCGGGCGCCGGCGGACACTCCGGGGTGAGCCGCTTCGGGCGCGGCGGCCCCTTCACCTTGCTCACGCCGACGAGCCCTGCCTCGCGCATGAGGCGCGCGACGCGCTTCTGCCCCACCCGCTCGCCGATCTCTCGGAGATCGTGCAGCAGGCGCGGCGCCCCGTACGTCTCCTCGAGCGCGCGTGAAAGGTCCGGAGCTGCGGCAGGAGGACCGCATCGCGCTGCGCCTGCGCCGAAGGGGCGCGTCCGCGCCAGGCGTGGTAGCCGCTCTCGGACACGCCGAGCACGCGACACATCGTGACGATGGGGAACATGGCCTGGTGCGCCTTCACGAATCCGAAGACCGCTCGGCATTCGGAATCACGCCCGTCTCCCGAGCGAACCAGGCCGCGGCTTTTCCCAAGATGTCGCGCTCCACCTGCAGGCGCCGGTTCTCACGGCGCAAGCGCGTCAGCTCGGTGCGTTCGGCGCTCGTCAGTTCACCGGGACGCTCGCCGCGATCGACGGCGGCTTGCGCGATCCAGTTCCGGATCGTTTGATGGGAGGCTTCGAACTCCGCCGCCAGTTCGTGGACGCTCCGGCCGGCTTTGGCCAGCGCGACGATCTTGGCGCGGTATTCGGGGGGATACGGCTTGCGGGACTTGGGCATCGATGGATTCTCCTGACTGGAGAGTAAGGCTCCACCGAAACGGGTCAACTACAGAATGACAATGGGCCTCGACGCGATCACGGGAGCCGTCTGCTGCAGGCAGCTGTACTGTCGAATGGCGAGAAGGTGTGGGTCATCGTCGAGGAGCGGCCAACGAGCGCAATCGAGCAGAAAGCTGTTTCCGAAGCCGTGCGAAGAAAGTACGAGGAATCGCCTATCCCTTTCTCGAGTCCACTTTCTGCGTCTGAGTTGGGGCCTCGAACCATTGCGTTCGCGTGCATTCCAGGATTCGAGGGGTATGCGGTCGTGGACATCGCAGACGACGATCCGCGCGCGGCGCTCTAACGACGCTTGCTGCCCACAACCGCATTTAATGGGCGCGCTCGCAGCAGAAGCACACGTTCCGCGCGCTGAGCGCTAGCGATCGGCGCACACCCATCTTCGGGGCCCCGCGACGCTCCCGTCAGCCGCCATCAGCGCACAGCGAACAACAGCGCGAAGATGACGACGTCCTGCAGGAAGTGGATGAACCACGCCCATCGCACGCCGTTCGTCTCCGTCACGGAGCGAGCGAGCACGTAGCCGAGGAAGCCCGCGAGTACGACACCGGGTGCTCCGCCTGGCACACCGAAGTAGTGAACGGTGCCGAACACGACCCCCCGACAGCATGGCGGCGCGCGGGGCACCGAGGACATCGACGGTTCCCTCGAGGAGCGCGAGGCGAACGAGACCTTCCTCGGTCGCGGCGTTCGCGGCGGCGAACGGAAGCGCGAGCAGCAGTGACATCGGCAATGCCGCGAGTAGGCCTTCCTGGCCGCGGGCGACCTGCAGCCACACGACGACGGCGGTGACCGCGGTGGCGATGATGGCGAAGTTGCGCCCGACGACCGACCATGGCTCGCCCGCGTGCACGCCGAGCAGGCGGATCGCACCGGCGGGGGCGCGCGCATCGCCCGCGCGCAAGAACCGCTCGCGCGCGCCCAGGAAGCGGACGGTGGCGACCACGGCGATCATGATCAGTGCCGAGACGACCTGGTAGGCGATCTTCGCGTCGAGGAAGGCGTCCCCGGTGAGGCGCGGCGGCGTTTGCGCGAGCCAACGCGTCAACACCGGTAGCGACGCGAGCGCCAGGACGACCAGCGCGCAGGACGCGGCCGCGCCGACCCTGCGTGAGGTCATCGGGTGCTCCGGGACAGGAAGTGCGATCGGGGTGGGTCGACGATCCGTCAAGCATACCGCGCGATCGCCGACGTCGCCAACGCCTCGGGTCTGGCGGTCTCCCGCACGCACAGCCAAGTTCGTGCGTCACGAGCCGAGGACCCATGGCCACGCAAGCAGACGTGAGGCGCATCGCACGGGCGCTCCCGGGCACCGTCGAGGAGACCGGGCGCTTCGCCTTCGCGCTCCCCGTGAAGGACAAGCTCAAGGGGTACGCGTGGGTCTGGCTCGAGCGCCTGGCGCCCAAGAAGGCGCGGGTGCCGAACCCGAAGGTCCTCGCGATCCGCGTCGCGAACCTCGGCGAGAAGGACCTGATGCTCAAGTCCGATCCGGTGAGGTTCTTCACCGAGCCGCACTACAACGGGTATCCCGCGGTGCTCCTGCACCTCCCGACCATGCGCGTGCCGGAGCTGCGCGGCCTGTTGCGCGACGCCTGGCGGTGTGCGGGCGGGCGTGAACCGGCGCCCTCGCCACCAGCCGGCCGCCGCGCGACGACCGCGTCCAAGAAGCGCGTTGCGTCCAAGAGGTCCGACGTCGGATGACCAGGTCACGATCCCTGCTCGCCCTGTCCCTCTGCTCCCTCCTGCCGTTCGCCGACACCCCCGCGCAGGGCGTCCTCGGCGGCCGCGTGTACTTCGGCGCGACGGAACAGCCCCTCGCCTGCATCGGCGTCGCCCTGGTGTCAGCGTCGGATTCGCTGATCTCGCGCACCCGCACGCGCGCGGACGGGACGTTCGACCTGATGGGGCCCGCCGCGGCCGGCCTCTACCGGCTCTCGTTCGTCGGGATGGGGCTCGAGGTCATCGACACCGACACGCTGCGCCTCGATGCGACGACGGAGTTCGACCTCCCCTTCCGCCTCGCGCTCACCCGGTCGCGCGGGACCCTCACGTCGGCGCGGCGCGATCAACTCGGCATCGAGCTCGAACCCCGCCCGCTGCGGGGCGGCGCCTCGCTGCGGTACCCGCCGGAGCTGCTCACCGATTCCATCGAGGGCCGCGTCATCGTCGGATACGCGATCGACACCGTCGGCCGCGTCGATCCGCGAACGACAGTCGTTCTCGAGAGCTCGCACCCCGCCTTCACCGCCTCGGTCCGGACCACGCTCGGCGCCCTGCGCTATCAGCCCGCGCAGTACAGCGGCGCGCCGCAGTGCATCTTCTCGACGCAGGAGTTCGTCTTCGCGCTGCAGCGGCGCCGCTAGGGAAGCGGGTCGCGGCACCGCCCTCAACACATCCATCGCCAAGTCATGCGCACAGCCCTCAGGCTCCCCGTCCTCCCCGTGCTCGCCGCCGTCGCACTGAGCACACTCGGCTGCGACCGCCCGCGGGTAGAGGCCGCCCCGGCCCCTCCGATCGTCGGCACCTGGCTGGTGCACGATCCGAACGCGCCGTTCCCCTACCATCTGTATGTGTTCAACGCCGACGGCACCATGCATCAGGCCAATCCGGACGCCGGCAATCCGCGCACGAGCGACAGCGACGGCAAGGGCGTCTGGGCAGTCCGCGGCGACCACATCGAAGGCAAGTGGGTGGAGCTCTCCGCCGACCGTGCGACGCATCAGTACGCTGGACGCCTGGAGCTCACGATGCGGATCAGCGTGCGAGGCGATTCCCTCACCGCGACCGAGACCGTGCAGGTCTTTGACGCGACGGGGGCGCCCGCTCCGGCGCCGGCGACGCCCGAGCCCCTCAGCGGCACGCGGGTCACGCTGCCGTAGAGCGACCGAGACAGGCGTCGACTCGCGATGAGCGGCACGCGCGCCAGCCTCTTCCGGACCCGGTGCACCGCATGCACTTTCGTCCGGTCTCCACGGCACCGCGGCTGGGATGCGGATGCGCGGAGCTTCATCACCTTGTCCACGGTGGAATGATGCGCGTCCTGCTCGCGGCAGCCTCCATGAGTGCGCTGATGCTCGGCGCCTGCGGTGAATCTGTCGCGACAGCCTCGTTGCCGTGGACGACTGCCGTGGATTCAACGGGCGATACCACACGCGTGCGCATCACGGGCGACGTGCCGGACAGCCTTGTCCGCACGCTCGTGGTGGATCTCGCCGTGGGTGAGGCGGACGGCGCTGACGAACTGACGTTCGGTCGCATCGGCGGCATCGCGGTCGGCCGCGACGGGGCGATGTTCGTCTACGATGCCGACCAGACGGTCGGACTCATCCGCATGTACGCGCCGACGGGCGAGTACCTGCGCACCGTGGGCGCGAAGGGCGGGGGACCGGGCGAGTATGGCCAGCTGAACGGCTTCGCCGTCGCGAGCAGTGGCGATCTGCTGCTCTGGGACGGTGCCGGCGCGCGCGTCAGCCGCTATGCGCCGGACGGCACCTTCAAGAGCTCGTTCCGGATCCCGGTCACCGGGATGTTCATGGTGAATGGTCTGCACGTGGCCACGGACGGGACCATCTCGCTGAGCGCGGTGGTCGGCCGCCGGGAGGTCGCGAACGGTCCACCGTTCCCCATCCCCGGGTTCATCCGCTTCGATTCGCTCGGCGCGCTGCGCGATTCCGTCGAGCATCCGCAGTGGACGAGCGTCGAGCCGGCTGCCCTGCGTGTGGACAGCCCTGACGGCACCAGGCGATCCCTCTTCAATATCCCGTTCGCACCGGGCATCACCACCACGCTGCTGCGCGATGGTGGGTTCGTGGGCGGGTATGCGGATCGCTACGCCTTCACGATCGTCGATGCGGGCGCCAAGCCGCGCCAGGTGATGCGCGATGTCGCGGCCGTGCCGGTCTCCGAGACGGAGGCGACCGAACGCCGCGCGCTGATCGAGCAGAACGCACAGCGGACCGATCCGAGCTTCAGCTGGACCGGCCCCGGCATCCCCGCGACCAAGCCGCCGTTCAGCAGCATCTCGGTGACCGAGGACGGTCGCCTCTGGGTGCGCGTGGCGCAGCCCGCCGAGGTCATCCCCGAGAGCGAGCTTCCGCCGCTGCGCACCGATGTCGTACCGACGCCCGTCCGCCTGACCACGCGCGAGCCGGTCGCGTACGACGTCTACTCCGCCGACGGCGCGCTCCTCGGCCGCGTGAAGGTGCCGCCGCGGACCACAGTCCTGCGCGTGCGGGGGGACCTCGTCTGGGGGATCTCGCGCAACCAGGATGATGTGGAGTTCGCTACGCGGTTCCGTGTGACACCGGGCTTCGGGGAGCCCCGCTAGGCATGGTCGACCTGATGGCACCTTCTCTGCGGCAGCGGAGAGGACGGATGCGGCAGACCTGTATGATCCTGGGACGGAGCGAATGTGGTCGGTCTGTCCAATACACGCTAGCGAGAGCAGCAGCCATCGATGCCTGACATGCCAGATGCCCGTTTCGGACACTTGATTCGGCGGCTTTCGCTCGCGTCTGGCAAGGTGCATCCCTGGAACGCGAATCACGACACCCTCGACGTTCACCATGGTCCCGTTCCAGCGAACGCCCCCTTCGAGATCGAGCTAAACTGGCAGTCGGTGAGCCGCGGTCGCACGGTACGCGTCGGACTGTATCGGGTCTACCCGCGAGCTTTGATTGCCGCCGGTTACTGTGCTGAAGAGGGCAGGAACGCGAGAGTGCGGTTCGCGCGAAGGCCAGATGGAGTTGTGGTGCTCCAAGCAAACTCCTCGGCGCCCTACATCGAGATCGGTGAAGCGCACTTCGAGTAGGGTGCCCGCCTCGCTAACGGCAGTTGGTGCAGATGGCCGCGCTGGGGTAGCGGTTGGGCGGCCGCGCTTTATCGTACCTGAAGGTACGCGCGGCCGCCCAACCGCATTTTACGGAAGCGGCCGCAGCACAACTTGACGTTAGGTTGACGAGGGGATGGTCGGACTCGATGGCAATCGGCTGCAACCCTGAGGGATTCTTCCGCGAGACCCTCTCGCGGGTGTCACGGCCACTCGGTGCGATCCCGATGCTCGGTGTCGACGAGTGTCTCAATCGACGAGACATCGAACCAGCGCTCTCCCAGTGGGTCGCCTCGGGTACCGTGTCGCAAGTCGTCCCCCTCTGGTACCAGCGCCGCTCGGGTCCCAGTGGCGAGATGTTCGTGACCCAGGGCTCTGTCCCACCCGGTGAGGGGTCAGAGCTCTACCCTAGCCAGCCGATCAAGCACACCGCGTGGACTGACGAGGACGTCATGTGCTTTCTCCTGGCCCATTTTGTGTCTCATGACCGCATCGCATTCATAACTGAGAACACGCGCAATGATGTCGGCGGCATTCGCCGCCTCTTGAGCGCCGTGGTGGCACCAATCATGGAGCAGCATCATCGAGGCAGATTCAGTTTGCTGGCGTGCTTCAAGAAGCCTGCGACAACCTACGCGCTCTTCATGGAAGGCGTCGAGCAGCAGCTAGAGATGGGCAGCTTCGAACCGGGATTCCGGCTCGAGCTCCTCTGATTAACGGGGCGCGAGCGCAACCTAGCGGCAGTTGGTGACCGACGGCCGCGTCAGGGAAGCAGGTGGGCGGCCGTGCTCCTTTGTACCGTGAGGTATCGCACGGCCGCTTGACGTTAGCTGGATGGCAGAGGAACCCCGCGAGGAAGCGATGACGGAACCACGCGCCGAAGGGACAGATGCGCAGCCCCGGCGGATCCAGACAGATCGATGGGAGCTGGAGGACACGGGGAGGGGCTTCCTCACCATGCGCCTCCGCTCGTTCGCACACTTCGACGCTGCGCTCCGTGCACTCGATATCATTCCGAACACATTCGTGTGGCGAGGACACGCGAGACCCGAGTGGCGTCTGGAGTCGTCACTGGATCGCCTTCGATCGCGGTCCGGGTTCGCGGTTAGCGAACAGCTGACATCAACGCACCTCAAGCGGTTTCAGCGAGGCGTACGCGGTCGGCTTCCGGGAGGTGCGCCTTCCGTGACGCAAGAGAACGACTGGTGGGCTCTGGGACAGCACTATGGGCTCGCGACGCCTCTACTCGACTGGTCCACCTCACCGGTAGCGGCGTACTTTGCCTACCAGTCGCATCAACCGGCCGACCTTCGGATGCGCTGCGTATTCGGGTTGTCCCGATTCTGGTGCGAAGACGTTTCGCGCGGCCTACTTGCGGGACATTCAGGCGCGTCGCGGGCGCCGGTACTGGAGTTTGTCGATCCGCACGTGCACGACAATGCGCGACTTATCGCTCAGGACGGGATCTTCACACGCGCACCGGATGGCGTGACGGTCGACGAGTGGGTTCGGTTGCACACGAGGCCCGACGAGCGATACGTGCATTTGCTGAGGATTGAAGTGCCGGCGGCAGAGCGCAGGCCGGCACTTCACCACCTCGCTAGCATGCGCCTGGAGCATGGGGCTCTCTTCCCCGATGTCTCGGGTGCGGCTGCGACGGCCAACTACTGGTCTGGGAAAGCGAGGTCAGTATCCGCGGTTCTACCACCAAGAAGTAGTTCAGCCAGTTGTCAGGGCGAGCGCGGGCGAGGGGCGGACGATCCAGTGCAGAGTGTTGCCCGACGCGAGTTGCCGATGTTCAAAGGCGGGAAACTGACGCGAAAGTGACCTTCACGGCGCGAGATGCCGACAGACGGCAACCCTGATGGGAACGGTTCTCCTTCTCCGTCGCATCCGCGGCCCACCGCTAATCCATTCTGGCGTGCCGCGCTAAGTCGCGCCCCTTACAGCTAACGACGGTTGGTGACCGATGGCCTACTAGGGTAGCGGGTGGGCGTCCCGCCTCATCGTAATTTAGGTCGGCGACCGCCCCCCCGTGTGTTGAACGGCCACCGCAATAACCTGACGCCAGCAGGACTCCCCTTGATCCACCACGTACCAGGTCTCTTCCTGCTCGCCGCACCCGACGTGGTCGCGGCGCAAGCGCAACTCAGCGGACGCCTGCTCGACGAATCCAGCGGGCGCATCTTGGCGTGCTGGGGTGTCTTCCTCGTCGACAGCGCGGGCACCACGCGGGACTCGACGGTCACGGGCACCGACGGCACGTTCGCCTTCGCCCTGAGCAAGGACGCGGCATTTCGACTTCGGATGCATCAGTCGGGCCTCAGCGATGTGCTGAGTGATGTCGAGCGTGTCGGCGACGGCAATCGGCATGAGTCGTACGACTCCTGGATTCCGCGTGCCCCGACCTCCCGGCGCGACGCGTGGAGCCGAGAGGAGCCGGGGCCGCATTGTCGCTCGGGCTCCGCGGCTATTACTTTCGCCGTCGACACCCTTGGCCGCGTCGACGTGTCGTCCGCCT
>JADJNZ010000014.1 GCA_016714015.1 Gemmatimonadota bacterium | reverse complement strand
GTGGGTCATCGTCGAGGAGCGGCCAACGAGCGCAATCGAGCAGTTGTTTCCGAAGCAAAGAAGAAAGTACGAGGAATCGCCTATCCCTTTCTTTGAGTCCACTTTCTGTCTGAGTTGGGGCCTTCGAACCATTGCGTTCGCGTGCATTCCAGTGATTCGAGGGGTGCACGGGACATCGCAGACGACGACCGCGCGCGGCGCTCTAACGACGCTTGCTGCCCACAACCGCATTTAATGGGCGCGCTCGCAGCAGAAGCACACGTTCCGCGCGCTGAGCGCTAGCGGATCGGCGCACACCCATCTTCGGGGCCCGCGACGCTCCGTCAGCCGCCATCAGCGCACAGCGAACAACAGCGCGAAGATGACGACGTCCTGCAGGAAGTGGATGAACCACGCCCACCGCACGCCGTTCGTCTCCGTCACGGAGCGAGCGAGCACGTAGCCGAGGAAGCCCGCGAGTACGACACCGGGTGCTCCACCTGGCACACCGAAGTAGTGAACGGTGCCGAACACGACCCCCGACAGCATGGCGGCGCGCGGGGCACCGAGGACATCGACGGTTCCCTCGAGGAGCGCGAGGCGAACGAGACCTTCCTCGGTCGCGGCGTTCGCGGCGGCGAACGGAAGCGCGAGCAGCAGGGACATCGGCAATGCCGCGAGCAGGCCTTCCTGGCCGCGGGCGACCTGGAGCCACACGACGACGGCGGTGACCGCGGTGGCGATGACGGCGAAGTTGCGTCCGACGACCGACCATGGCTCGCCCGCGTGGACGCCGAGCAGGCGGATCGCACCGGCGGGGGCGCGCGCATCGCCCGCGCGCAAGAACCGCTCGCGCGCCCAGGAAGCGGACGGCGGCGACCACGGCGATCATGGGGAGTGCCGAGACGACCTGGTAGGCGATCTTCGCGTCGAGGAAGGCGTCCCCCGTGAGGCGCGGCGGCCTTTGCGCGAGCCAACGCGTCAACACCGGTAGCGATGCGAGCGCCAGGATGACCAGCGCGCAGGACGCGGCCGCGCCGACCCTGCGTGAAGTCATCGGGTGCTCCGGGACAGGAAGTGCGATCGGGGTGGGTCGACGATCCGTCAAGCATGCCGCGCGATCGCCAACGTCGCCAACGCCTCGGGTCTGGCGATCTCCGGTACGCATCGGCAAGTTCGTGCGTCACGAGCCGAGGACCCATGGCCACGCAAGCAGACGTGAGGCGCATCGCACGGGCGCTCCCGGGCACCGTCGAGGAGACCGGGCGCTTCGCCTTCGCGCTCCCCGTGAAGGACAAGCTCAAGAGGGGCGTGTGGGTCTGGCTCGAGCGCCTGACGCCCAAGAAGGCGCGGTGCCGAACCCGAAGGTCCTCGCGATCCGCGTCGCGAACCTCGGCGAGAAGGACCTCGCTGCTCAAGTCCGATCCGGTGAGGTTCTTCACCGAGCCGCACTACAACGGGTATCCGGCGGTGCTCCTGCACCTCCCCGACCATGCGCGTGCCGGAGCTGCGCGGCCTCTTGCGCGACGCCTGGCGGTGTGCGGGCGGGCGTGAATCGGCGCCCGCGCCCCGAGCCGGCCGCCGCGCGACCACCGCGTCTCGCAAGCGCCCTGCGTCCAAGAGGTCCGACGTCGGATGACCAGGTCACGATCCCTGCTCGCCCTGTCCCTCTGCACCCTCCTCCCCTTCGCCGACGCCCCCGCGCATGGTGTCCTCGGCGGCCGCGTGTACTTCGGCGCGACCGAGCAGCCCCTCGCCTGCATCGGCGTGGCCCTCGCCGGCGCGTCGGATTCGCTTTTTTTTTTTTTTTTTTTTTTTTTTTTTTTTCTATCTCGCGCACCTGCACGCGCGGACGGGACGTTCGAGCCTGATGGGGCCGCCGCGCCCGGCCTCTAACGACTCTCGTTCGTCGGGATGGGGCTCGGGGTCATCGACACCGACACGCTGCGCCCTCGACGCGACGACGGAGTTCGATCTCCCCTTCCGCCTCGCGCTCCCCCGGTCGCGCGGGACCCTCACATCGGCGCGGCGCGATCAGCTCGGCATCGAGCTCGAACCCCGCACGATTCGGGGCGGCGCCTCGCTGCGGTACCCGCCGGAGCTGCTCGCCGATTCCATCGAGGGCCGCGTCACCGTCGGATACGCGATCGACACCGTCGGCCGCGTCGATCCGCGGACGACGGTCGTCCTCGAGAGCTCGCATCCCGCGTTCACCGCCTCGGTCCGGACCACGCTGGGCGCCCTGCGCTACCAACCCGCGCAGTACAGCGGCGCGCCGCAGTGCATCTTCTCGACGCAGGAGTTCGTTTTTGCGCTGCAGCGGCGCCGCTAGGAAAGCGGATCGCGGCACCGCCCTCAACACATCCATCGCCACGTCATGCGCACAGCCCTCAGGCTCTCCGTCCTCCCCGTGCTCGCCGCCGTCGCACTGAGCACACTCGGCTGCGACCGCCCACGCGAAGAGGCCGCCCCGGTCCCTCCGATCGTCGGCACCTGGCTGGTGCACGATCCGAACGCGCCGTTCCCCTACCATCTGTATGTGTTCAACGCCGACGGCACCATGCATCAGGCCAATCCGGACGCCGGCAATCCGCGCACGAGCGACAGCGACGGCAAGGGCGTCTGGGCGGTCCGCGGCGACCACATCGAGGGCAAGTGGGTGGAGCTCTCCGCCGACCGGGCGACGCATCAGTACGCTGGGCGCCTGGAGCTCACGATGCGGATCACCGTGCGCGGCGATTCCCTCACCGCGACCGAGACCGTGCAGGTGTTCGACGCGGCGGGGGCACCGGCTCCTGCGCCGGCGACTCCGACGCCGCTCAGCGGCACGCGGATCACGATTCCATAGGCCAAGGCGATCATCACGCGGGCGAAGTCATGCACATTCTCGAGCATCTGTTCCTCGTCGGGGAGTTCCCGGAACGAGCGCACCTGTTGTCAGGGCTGACGCTCGAACAGGTCACGCTTCGGCCCGACGGCGCGTCGCACTCCATCTATGAGGAGCTGTGGCACCTCGTGGGATACCAGCAGAGCATCATCGCGCCGGGTGCGCCGGTCGCCGCCCTGTACCCCATCGCGCCGCCCGATCACGAGGAGCAGTGGCGCGAGTTGGTCCGCGCGTCCACGCCAGCGCTCGCGCGCCGGGTGGAGAGCGGGCTCGCGCGTATGCGGTGCTGCCCATGACCACCGTCCGGATCGCCCTCGCCAACCTCGACGCGCCGAACACGCCCACCGAGGCCGTCCAGCTCGCGACCGCCGCGATTCACGAGGCCGGCCGACAGCAGGCCCGCGTGCTGTGCTTTCCGGAATGCTTCATCCCCGGGTATCGGTGGCCGGACACGCGGCTCCCGGAGCCCGACCCCCTGTTCCTCGAGCAGGCGCTGGTCACCGTCGCCGCGGCGGCCAAGGCGGCCGCCGTCACGGTCATCGTCGGCACGGAGCGGTGCACCGAGCGCGGCCTGCAGATCACGGCGTGTGTCATCAACGCGGATGGCACCGTCGCGGGGTGGCAGGACAAGGGGCAGCTCGATCCGGACGAGGAGCACCGGTATCCCGCGTTCGGGACGGACCGACACGTGTTCACCGCCGGTCCGCTGACCTTCGGGGTCGTGATCTGCCACGAGGGGTGGCGCTATCCCGAGACGGTGCGATGGGCGGTGCGGCGTGGTGCGCAGGTGGTGTTTCATCCGCACGCCAGTCGGGCCGAACCCGGCGCGTTTCGCCCGACCGCGTTCGGCGATCCCGCGAACTCGTTCCACGAGAAGGCGATCCTCTGTCGGGCCGCCGAGAACACGTGCTACTTCGCGTCGGTCAACTACGCGAGCGACGGCGCCCCGACGACGTCAGCGATCGCGCGACCGGATGGGTCCCTGCAGTGCTGGCAACCCTACGGGGTCGCCGGTCTGCTGCTGGCGGATGTCGACCTGCGCGCGGCCAGCGGCCTCTTGGCGGCGCGGTGTCGGACGTCACCGCTATAGAGAAAGCGGCCGCTCCGAAGCTGGCCCATCGGAACGCCAAGTCCCGCCACGAAACCCTTCCGCCCGGCCCGATGTCCTACCATCATCCGGATACCTAGAAACCTATGTAAAGGGCCCCTCCATGCCACGACACGACCGCCTCCGCGGGACGATCGAGCTCCTCATCCTCTCCACCCTCGCCTGGGGCCCCCGCCACGGCTACGCCATCGCGCGATGGCTGGAGGAGCGCTCCAACGAGGGATTCCGCGCCGAGGAGGGGACGCTCTACCCGGCCCTCCATCGCATGGAGCAGCGGAAGCTCATCTCGAGCGATTGGCGCATCTCCGAGCTCGGGCGGTCGGCGAAGTTCTACCAGCTCACCGCCGCGGGACGACGCGAGCTGCGCAAGGAGGCCGCGGACTGGCGCGCCTTCGCCGCGTCGGTCACCCTCGTGCTCGAGGCGGTGCCATGAAGGAGCCGCGCGAGGGCGACATCGAGCGGGAGATCCTCCCCAAGGCCGTGGACGAGCAGGTGGACGCCGAGCTGGCGTTCCACCTCGCGATGCGCGAACGCGATCTCGTTGCGCGCGGGGTGAACCCCGCCGAGGCGCGCGAGCAGGCCCTCGCGGCCTTCGGCGACATGGGTGGGGTGCGCGCCGAACTCACGCGCATCGGCCGCGCCAGCGAAGGGACCGCGCGCCGCCTCCGCTTCATCACGGAAGCGATCCAGGACGCGCGCTTCGCCTGGCGGATGGTCGCGCGCCGGCGCGCGGCCTCGCTGCTCATCATCGCGGTGCTCGCGCTCGGCATCGGCGCGACGACGGCGATCTTCAGCGTGGTGGACGGCGTCCTGCTGCGGCCGCTCCCCTTCCACGAACCGGATCGCCTCGCCGCGGTCTGGATCGGCCAGCCCGCCCTCGCGAACGATCCGGTGCTCGGCTTCCTCGCCGAGGCCACGCCGGTCGGCACCGGGGAATACCACGCGATGCGCGACGCGACCAGTGGCTTCGCGTCGATCGGCCTCTGGAACATGGGCGCCTCGACGCTCACCACCGAGGACGGCACCGAGCCCGTGCCGGTGGGCGTCGTGACCCAATCGGTCTTCGAGACGCTGCGCGTCACGCCGGCGCTGGGGCGGACGTTCACCGAGGGCGAGGACGCGCTCGGCGGCGCCGACGTCGGCATCCTGAGCTGGGAGGCCTGGCGCGGCCGCTACGGCGGCGATCCCGCGATGCTCGGGCGCCGCATCGTGCTCGGCGGCGCGCCGCACACGATCATCGGCGTGATGCCCGCCGGCTTCCGGCTCGATCGCACCGCCGAGCCGCCGCACGTCTGGGTGCCCGCGCTGCAGGACTCGTCCGACCTCGCCGAGCGGCGCAACCGGAACTACCGGGCGATCGCCCGGCTCGGCGCCGGCGCGACGTTCGTGGGCGCCTCGCAGCAGGCGACGCCCGCGCTGCGCGAGGTGACGGGCGACAGCACGCTCGTGGCGCGCGTGGCGATGTGGCAGGAGGATCAGGGACGCAGCGCGAGCGGCCCGGTGCTCCTGCTGCTCGCCGCCGCGGGACTCCTGCTGTTGATCGCGTGCGTGAACGTCGCCCTCCTGCAGCTCGGCGAGGTGAGCGCGCGTCGCAACGAGATCACCGTGCGCGTGGCGCTCGGCGCGGGGCAGGGACGACTCGTCCGCCAGCTCCTCGGCGAGAGCCTGCTGCTCGCCCTCGTCGCCTCGGCGCTCGGCGCCGTGCTCTCGGCGGTGATGCTGCGCGGCCTGCTGGCGATCGCGCCGGACCGGCTGCCGGGACTCGATGCCGTGCGGATCGACGCGCGCGTGCTCGGCTTCGCGCTGCTCACTGCGCTCGTGACGGGGTTGGTGTTCGGCGTCGTGCCGGCGTGGCTCGTCGGCCGGAGCGGCCCCGCGGCCGCGGTGCGCAGCGGCGGGGGGCAGACCGCGCGCGGAGCCGCGTTCCTCCATCGCGGGCTGCTCACCGCGCAGATCGCGATGTCGATGGTCCTCCTCGTGATGAGCGTGCTGCTCGGGCAGAGCCTCTATCGACTCACCGCCGTCGATCCCGGATTCCAGGCGGACCGTCTCACCGCGCTCCGCGTGACGATGCCCTGGCAGTACGAGGACGACCGGGTGCGGGCGCTCACCGAGGGCGCGCGGCGTCGCATCGCCGCACTCCCCGGGGTGAGTCGCGTCACCGTGAGCAGTGCGCCCCCGTACTCGGGGAACAGCAGCAGCTCCCCCGTCACGCTCGATCCGACGATCGCGGGCGAACGCACGCCACAGCATACCGTGCAACAGTCCGTGGCCACGGACTACTTCGAGACGATGGGCGTCCGCATCGTCGCCGGGCGCGCGTTCGAGCCGGGCGACGTGTTCGGGGGCGAGCCGGTCGCGATCGTGAGCGAGGCGATGGTGCGTCGGGACTTCGGGACCCATCAGCCCATCGGGCAGCGCGTGCGGCACCAAGGGGTGTGGCGTCGCGTGGTCGGCGTCGCCGCGGACGTGCGCGGTCGATCGCTCGCCGTCGCCGACGGCGCGGGGATCTACATCCCGTATGACCAGCATCCCAACTCGGCACCCACCTTCCTCGTGCGCGGCGAGGATGCCGCGCTCGCGGCGGCCACGGTGCGGGCGATCCTGCGGGAACTCGACGGCCAGATGGTGCTGCGCTCGGTCACGCGCGTCCCGGAGGCGATCGAACGGTCGTACGGCGCACAGCGCTACCGGACGATCCTGTTCACGGCCTTCGGCGCACTCGCGGCCCTGCTCGCCGCGGTGGGGCTCTACGGCGTGAGCGCGCGCACGGCGGCCCGCCGGCTGCGCGAGGTGGGGATCCGCATGGCGGTGGGCGGTTCCCCGCGCAGCGTGGCGCGGCTCCTCGTGGGCGATGCGATGCGCGGCGTGGTGCTCGGGATCGTGCTCGGCGTGCCGGCGGCGTTCGGGACGGCGTGGGCGCTGCGCGAGTACCTGTTCGAGGTGTCGCCGGCCGCGCCGATGGCGTACGTGGTGGTCGCGGCGGCGTTGGCGGCGGCGACGCTCGGCGCGAGTGCATGGCCGGCGTGGGCGGCGACGCGCGCGGATCCGGTGCGCGTGCTGCGGGCGGAGTAGCGGGCCGCGCGCCGGGCGCACCACTTTGGTGGGACGGGTCCGCTGCGGATCCGTCCTCGTCATCCCGGCCAGGTCCCGTGCTCCCCACCTGCAGCCCTCGCTTCGTGGCGCGATTCGCACGCGTCCGTTGGTTGGCGCTCGCCGCCGTCCTCGCCATCGGTTGTGCTCGCGAGCCGGACGCCGCGACGCGCGCCGACACCGTGGCCTTCGACCTCGACGCCGCGCGGGCGAAGCAGTGATGCCTCGGCTCGTCTTCGCGCACGCGTTCACCGCCCTCACCGGCATCGTCATCGCCTTCCAGCTCGCCCTCGTAGCCGGGGCGCCGTGGGGAAGGCTGACCCAAGGCGGCCGCGTCGACGGGCCGCTCCCACCTGGCGCCCGTGCCGTCGCGCTCTTCTCCGCCGCGCTCCTCGCGGTCTTCATCCATATGATACGCGCACGCGCCGCATCCCCGCCGCGCTTTGCGCGGGCGGTCTGGGGCGTCGTCGCCTACTGCGCGGTGGGCACTGTCGCGAACGCCATCACGCCGAGTGCCGCCGAGCGCGCGCTCTGGTTGCCCGTCGTGAGCCTGATGTTCGTCGCCAGTCTCCAAGTGGCGCGCGGGCGGGGCACCGCAGACTGACCGCTTGCCGCCGACGCGGGCGGTCGAACCGCGCGCGCGGCCCGAAGTTTGCCTCTGTAGGCCGCCGTGGTCGCGTTCTGCGCCACTACGGCGCAGTCGCAGGCCGAAATGACGGTGATCTCGACGCGCGGGTGTCGGTGAAGGGTGCTGCGTCGAGTTTTCGGTTGCGAAACTCGTGATGAAGTCTGCTGCATTCGACCGCGAGTCTGCTGGAATCGCGATCAAGTCTGCTGGAGTCGCAGCTCAAGTCTGCTGCGGTCGCGTTCAAGTCTGCTACGGTCGCGATCAAGTCTGCGGCGATCGCGTTCGAGTCTGCTGCAGTCGCGATCAAGTCTGCGGCAGTCGCGTTCAAGTCTGCTGCAGTCGCGTTCAAGTCTGCTGGAGTCGCGTTCAAGTCTGCGGCGGTCGCGTTCAAGTCTGCTGCAGTCGCGTTCAAGTCTGCAGCAGTCGCGTTCAAGTCTGCTGCGGTCGCGTTCAAGTCTGCTGCAGTCGCGTTCAAGTCTGCTGCGGTCGCGTTCAAGTCTGCTGCAGTCGCGTGCGAGTCTGCTGCAGTCGCGTGCGAGTCTGCGGGAGTCGCGTTCAAGTCTGCTGCGGTCGCGTTCAAGTCTGCGGGAGTCGCGTTCAAGTCTGCTGGAGTCGCCTTCAAGTCTGCTGCGATCGCGTTCAAGCCTGCGGGAGTCGCGTGCGAGTCTGCGAGTCTCGTGTGCGAGTCTCCTACTTTCGATTCGCAGCGTCGTAGTGCCACGAAGCAGCGATGCAGTGGCGATTGACAGCGATGCGATCTCAGTTGACAGCGCTGTAGTTGAAGTTGACAGCGTCGCAGTGGCAGGTCGCAGCGATGCGGTGGCAGGTGGCCGCTCCCGAGTCGAGACGAGCGGCTCCGGTCAAGCGATGTCGAGCGCAGCAGGCGGGGGGCCTGTGCGGATTTCTGTGTGTGAGGCCGGTGCGGTAATCAGGCGTGATCCGTGAAGCGACTGCCGAAGAGCATGGCGAGGTACGGCATGGCGGCCTTCCAGGCGTTGTTCCCGCGCCGCCACTTCCGCGTGATGTTGGGGAGCGCGAGGTAGAGACAACTTGGTCGCGGCCTCATCGGTCGGAAAGTGGCCGCGCGTCTTCACGATCTTTCGGAGCTGCATGTGCAAGCTCTCGATCGCGTTTGTCGTGTAGAGGAGCTGCCGGATGGCCGGCGGGTACGCGAAGACCGGGGCGACGTGCGGCCAGTGCCGGCGCCAGAGCGCGACGATTGCCGGATACTTGGTCCCCGCCGGACTCGCCGCGAAGGCCTCGAGGGCGGCGAGCGCCGCCGCCTCCGTGGGCGCGCGGTAGATCGTGCGGAGGGCCGCCGCCAGCGGCTTCCGCTCCTTCCAGCTCACGAAGTTGAGGCTCTGCCGCACGAGGTGCACGACGCAGTGATGCACCTGCGCCTGCGGGAAGACCGTCGTGATCGCGTCCGGGAACCCGACCAGGCCATCGACGAGGGCGATCAGGATGTCCTCGACCCCGCGGCTCTTGAGCTCCGTCATCACGCGGAGCCAGAAGCTGGCCCCCTCGGTTTGCTCGATCCAGAGGCCGAGCACGTCCCTTGTGCCCGTCGCGATCGACACCCAGTGCCAGATAGACGGCCTTGTTCCGGACCACGCCTTCGTCGCGGATCTTCACGCGCAGCGCGTCAAAGATCACGACGGGGTAGACGCGGTCGAGCGGCCGCTGCTGCCGCCAGGCGGTCACCTCCTCCATCACTTCGGCGGTCACCGCACTGATCACGCTCGGCGAGACCTCGACCTGATAGAGCTGCTCCGCGCTTTGGATCTCGCGCACCGAGACGCCGCGCGCATAGAGCGACAGCACGTTCGCGTCGAACTGCGGCAGCCGCCGGACGCCGGTCGGCACGAGCTGCGGCCGGAACGTGCCCCTCGCGGTCGCGCGGGATCTCGAGCGGCAGCGCCCCGGACTCGGTCAGCACCGTCTTCGGCGTCGCCCCGTTCCGGTGATTCGCCTGCCCCGCCGGCTTCTCCTCCCCCGGCGCGTACCCGAGATGCTCGGTCAGCTCGCCCGCGAGAATCCGCTCGGCGATCCGCTTCTGCATGAACCGGAAGAGCGCTGACAGGTCCTCCGGCGTCTTCGTCTTCCCGATCAGCGCATCCATCGCCGCGGGGTCGAACTCAGGGAACTCCTTCGGTCTGGCCATCTCCCCCTCCTCAGGGTGAGTATGGCCTCACACACAGAATCCCGTACAGGCGCTGATCTCTGGACGCCGAGCCCGCGCGTCGTACCTTTGCGCCCATGCCCCCACGCCCCTGGATCCTCGCCGAACAGCCGCTTCCCGCCGTACGCGCCGCCGCCTACGAGGTCGC
>JADJNZ010000013.1 GCA_016714015.1 Gemmatimonadota bacterium | reverse complement strand
CGCATCGCTGCGTCTCCCCCACATCCTCCGAACTACCGCGGACCGAACAGGGTGACCGCGCTCTCTCGCGCCGGCGCTTGCGTGTGGCCATGACTACGGCGTCTGCTGCGCCCCCGCCGCGTCGCGTCGCGGTATCACGAGAGGAACGTTCGACGATTCTCGTAGTAGTCCATGACGGCCTCCAGCCGCGTGGCGGCCACCGACTCCCCGATTCCGCACTCTCGACACAGCAGGATCAGATCGTGCGCCTCGCGCTCGAGGAACGTCTTGAGCCGCAGCGCATCGAGCGCGACGTACCCCTCGAGCGGAGTGCTGATGGTATGGAGACACGCCGCGACCACGTGCAGCGTGGGAGACTGCAGGTCCGCGACGAAGAACCAATGCGGGAACTCGGCATCGACGGCCGCGACGAACGCCCGGACCTCGGGCACCTCCCAGAGCGCACGCGCATCGCTGTCGTAGCCGTCAAAGAGTACGCCGACGCGCCCGAACGCCGCCCGCATGCGCGACGACGTGCTGATCTCCTTTCGGAGGCGACGCACGAGCGGAGCGTGATCGGCGCGCTCGACGTCCCGCCGGGGGACGATGATCGGGGGGAGGGCTGGTCTCGGCATCTTCCGCACCGCCAACAGTGGCGCCTCGCACCGCAAGTCGCAATACGATGTCGTCGGACCGACGATACGAACCCGCCACCCTGCCCTGCGCCCTACGCCGAGTCGCGCTCGCGCTGAGAACCCTCGCGCTCCTCGGCCTTCCACGCCGCGATCTGTTCGCGAATGGTCGCCCGGATGCGCTCCCCTGCAGCGGCCAGTGCGGCGCGCGCCATCTTCTTGCGATCCTGCACACTGTAGCGGTCGGGATCCGCCAGGATCTTGTCCGCAAGCTTCCGCATGGCTGATTCGAACCCTACGGTGGCTTCGGCGTTCATCAGGTCCGCGAGAGCCTTCTCTCGATGACGAGGAACACCACTCTCTCGGACAACGCGCGCCACATCTCTCGCGTACGCCGCCGCACGACGCTTGAGATCGTCATCCCGTCTATCGGTCATGCAGGTACGAACTCCTCGCGAAGTCCTTGATGGCTCCGCGTCGGCCAAAGGTGTATTCGCTCGACCGATGGAACGCGTCCGCGCCGCACCGGCCCCCGACCCGCGCTCCGAATCTTCACGTCGTCACGAACCCGCGCAATCCCCACGGCGACCACCACGAAAAGGGGCCACCCGCGCGTCCGCCGGTGGCCCCTCCTTCATCCTTCCCCCTTCACCCTACTTCATCGCCGGCGGCTCACTCACCGCCGCCAGGATCGCCCCGCACGCCGTCAACAGCGGCGGCACCACCCCCGCCAACTGCGGCACCACCTCGCTCAGCGCCGTCAGCAGCGTGTTCGCCGGCTGCACCCCCGCCAGCGCCCCGAGGATCGCCAGCGCCACCCCCATCAGCGCCCGACCACCCTTGGGCTTCCCCTTCCGCTCCTTCGCATCACGCATCGCCTCCGGCATCCGACCTCCTGATAGAAGAGTTTGAAGTAGCGAGAGCTCCCAGGCGCCCCTCAGCGCCCATCCCGCGGCGGATACGGATCCCGCCCGTACGAGTTCTTCTCCTCGATCCGCCCATCCTGCCGATGGATCGTGTGCTCCACCTTCCGCACCTTCGCCGCCGCGCGACCCGCCGCGACCGCCACCCGCTTGAGCCGGTGCCGCGACACCACGCAGCCGTCGCACTGGTTCACCCACCCAGCGCCGCCCTCCACTGGCGTCGTGTGAACTCCGCCGCCGCGATTCATGCCGCCTCCGCGATCACGGACGCGGCCACCGGCGCGGCCACCGGCGTCGCCGGAGCCACCAGCGTCACCTCGCTCGCCGCCGCGCGCGGACCCGACGTGCCGGGCTTGTAGTGCAACCGCTTGGCCCCGCGCCACGCGCGCAGCAACCCGACGTTGCCACGGAACGCCCCGCGCACCTCCGCGTCGAGCCGCTCCAGCGCCCGACGCCCACGCACGATCTCCGCCTTCACGCCCGCACTCGCCGCCATGTGCGTGCTCACCTGCGTCGCCTTCCCCCCCATCACCCGCTCCAGCGTGTCGCGCGCCGCCGTGAACCGGGCGAGGAAGTCGGCCGCCAACCCGTTCGCGACGAACACCGCCTCGAACGGCCGCGCGGCCTCCACCATGCCGTCGCACACCGCCAGCATCTTCGTCGGACTCAGCGGGAGCCGCGGCATCCGCAACGCCGCCGGGAGCCCCACGTCCGACTGCGGCGCGATCTGCGACCGCGCGATCGCCACGATCGGCCGGATGTGATGGTCGATCAGCACCGAGCTCTGATCCTTCTGCCGCTGCACCTCCGCTCGGCGCAACTCCTGCCCCGTCACCTGCGCTTGCGCGTGGTCGCGGAGCCGCTGCACCACGTCGTCGAGCATCGCCCGCGCGCTCGCGAACGACGGCGAGCCCTGCACCGGATTCGCGTCCGTGAACGATCGCACTCGCACGAGCGTGTCCATCAGCTTCTTGTGCACCTGGTTCATACAGCCCTCCCTCCTATGGATGTGGTTGGACGCGATCCGGCCCCGGGGTTCCTGCCCGTGCGCGTCCGTCACGGGCGGCCGTACACTTTCGAGCCACTGCACTGCGCGATTCACTGGAACCACTGCTGCACTCGGTCCTGACCTTGCGGCGATCGATGCCGGACCTGCTGCAGTCGATGCCGAGCCTGCTGCATCCGCCGCCGAGCCTGCTGCATTCGCCGCCGAGCCTGCTGCATTCGCCGCCGTGCCTGCTGCATTCGCCGCCGCGCTTGCGGCGTTCGCCGCCGTGCTTGCTGCATTCGCCCTCGTGCTTGCTGCATTCGCCGCCGTGCTTGCTGCATTCGCCATCGCGCCTGCTGCATTCGATCTCACGCCTGCTGCGTTCACCTCCTTGCTGCACGCACCGCATGGGTTGCTGCACTCACCTCGGCCGACGCGGCACTCGCCTCGGCGTCCGCACGAGTCGCCGCACGACGTGCGGCATTCGATCCGTCCTCCGCGAGACTCCGTGCAGCGCGCGCAACGATCACCCCTGACTGCGCGGCACTCGCGGCTTCGCCTGCGACACGCGATGCATTCCCTGCTCGACTCGCGTCGCAGTGCGCGTGACTCAGCGCATCAGGTGCGGCGGTCGATCCTTCGGGTGCGAGACTCGTCGCGCGGCGTGCGAGTTCCGATACGGAGCGCGCGAGTCTCAATTCGCTGATTTCGAGACGCGGTTGTCCTCACGCGCCTCCCCGCAGCCTGCCCTCCCCTCGCGACCCGCGGAGACCTGCACCACCTTCTCCGCCCGCGGCTTGGGCTCCGTCGGCGGTGACTCACGCCGATCGTCCTGATTGCCCCTATCTCTGTATCCGTTTTGAGGGGCGAAAACAATTACGCCGGATTGACCGCCCCACTCCGCCGAATTGGCCGTAATTGTTTTCGGCCTCCAGAACGGATGTAGGAGTAGAGGCACTCCACAACACGCCTCCGCCAGACCATTCCACGACCTCAACCCCCGCCCGCATGCGAACGTCACGCGAGAGGACCGCACCCGGAGGAGGCACCGCACTGGTGGCCGTCGTGCCTCCACCGGCGCCACCGACCGACGGCGAGAACGTCCGCCAGGTCAACGACATCTATCGGCGGCTCTTCACGCCGCTGGTCATCCACGCCGAACGGCTCCTCGATCACCACCGCGCGAAGGACGCCGTGAACCAGACCTTCCTGGAGATCTGGCCGCGCTGGTCACTGCTGACCGAGAAGCAGCGCTCGGACGCGTACTTCTTCGGCGCCGTGTCCAAGACCGCCGCGGACATGCGGGCCGCGGACGACCGGTACGTCTCGCTGGAGGACGCCGAGTCGGAACTCGACAGCAAGGTCGTGAGCGAATACTCGCAGCCACGGGGCAATGACAAGGTCGCCGAGATCATCGAGCGGACGGTGGCGAGGATGCCCCTCGCGCGCCGCGAGGTGTGGATCCTCGTGAAGGACCAGGGCTTCACCTATGAGGATGCGGCGGCGCAGCTGGGACTCAGCCAAGCCACCGTCAACAGCCAGATCGTGAAGGCCTACGCCGACATCCGCGCCGCATGCGTCCGCGCCAACGTCCCGCTCCCCGGCGCCAACCAGATCCCCCGACTCCCTTCGTCGACCGGAGGTACCAGCAATGACTGAAGAGCACCTGCCCGAGACCGACGAGATGGCCGCCGATCTCGAACTCATCATCAATGCCCTCAACGGCCACCTGAGCCCCGAACGCGTCGCCGAGGTCACCCGCCGTCTCGAGGAGGACCCCGCCTTCCGCGACCTGGCCGCCCCCATGCTCCTCACCTGGAGCGTGCCGAGCTATCTCGAACGCCACCCGCGCCCGGTCGGCGAGCTCGAGGCCGCATGGACCGAGTTCGCCGAGCAGGCGGGCATCGCGCAACCAGCCACTTCGTCGGCCCCACGGCCCTCGGGCCGCGTGCTCTGGAGCCGCAGGCGGACCTGGGAACGCATCATGTGGTTCGTCGTCGCGTTCATGCTCATCGTCCCCATGGGCGCCACCATCTGGTACGACGTCATCAAGCCCGAGTACTTCCCCGAGCCCACCGACGGCTACGTCGCGCCCGCCGTCCCGGCCACGACCGAGGCCGAGCCGGTGCCGTACCGGAGCGGCTGGATCACGCTCGAGAACGGCATCGACGTGCAGCTCACGCCCGGGGCGGAGCTGCGCGTCTCGCCGCGCCGCCTCCGCGGCATGCGGCACCTGATCCTCACCGGCACCGCGCGATTCCGGGTGCCGGAGCTCGACCCGCCCGGCACGCCCACGCGGACCCAAGCGCTCGTCGTGGAGACCCCCGTCGGGTTCGTGACCGCCAGCGAGTCGGAGTTCACCGTCGCCGCAGGCGCCGACACCACCGAGGTGCAGCTGCACGTACTCCCGGGTCGTTCGCCCCTCCCGCCGTCGCCGCTCACGCTCGCGTCCGTGATCGAACCCGCGGACCGCGAGCGGATCCTGACCCTGTCGGAACCAGGGAGCGCGCGCCTCGTGCGCGGCAGCGATCCCGTCCGTCTCCCTTCATCGCACTGAGCCGAGGGCACCATGCAGACGAACTGGTCACCCGTCGTTCCGCTGACTCCTGCCCTGCTGGTCGCCGCCGCCAACGCGTTCATCGGCGTGAGCGAACAGGGCGGCGACAACCGCGGCCCCATGGTCGAGCACTTCCTCCGCGGCGTGAACCTCCCGCCCGGCCAGCCCTGGTGCGCCGCCTTCGTGCACCACGTCGGCCACTGGTCGCACTACGATCACGCCAGCCGCCGTTCGAGCTGGCCGCTCCCCGCCACCGGGAGCTGCGAGGCGCTCGCCCGCGCCGCCCGCGCCGCCGGCCTGCTCCGCAGCGAGCCCAACGTCGGCGACGTCTTCCTCCTCTACAGTCGCGTCCGCCGCCGCTTCTTCCACACCGGCATCATCGTCGACGTGTTCGGCGAGGCGCGCGCGCACGAACGCGACTTCCACGTGTGCGTCACCATCGAAGGCAACACCAACGACGATGGGTCGGCGAACGGGTACACGACGCTGCGGAAGCATCGCACGTTCCGCGCGGCGGACGGGCATGCGTTCATTCGGTGGGCCGAGTGGACGAGGCGGGTGGTGGCGGCTTGAGGTGGTGAGTCACCGCCAGTCTTCCCCTTCCTTCATGCCCCACACATCGAAGTACCCCGCCGACTCCCGCTCCTCGCATCCCTCCCGATCGCGCTCCAACGCATCCGCGAGGTCCTGGTGCCCGAGCGCACGCAACGTCTCCACCCGGATCGCATCATCCCGCGCATTCCACGCATCGTTGAGCGTATCCCACTCCGGCGGCCCCTCGCCCAAGCGCCAGTCCTCGTCTTCTTCCAGCCCGTGCTCCTGCCGTAGCTCGTCCATCGCCTGCTCGATCAGCACCATCTCGGGGTCACGCCCCATCGAGGCCAGCGTGATGCACTCGAGGAAGATCTCCACGAAGTAGTAGACCGCGTTCTCCGTGGTGACGCCCTCCGCCGCCAGCGTCCGCGCCGCCGCGATCCACGGCCCCGGCTCACGCGACTCGTCCAGCTCCCTCCGGATGTGGTTCATCATCCGCCCCTGGCGCTCGCGCTCCGGCTCCTCGAGGAGCGAGCGTAGGCGGGCGACCGGCGGACGTTTGTCATCGGTCCTGGGCACTGCGCGGCGACGGCTCATCGTGCTCCCTCTCCCCCAATCCAATTCGAATACAGCATCACCGGCGCCCGCCCCTTCTCCATCTCCCGCGCGATCCGCACCGCCTCGGCCACCGGCAGCTGCCGCTCGCGGTCGAGCCGCGCGCGCAGCGTCTCGCCCGTCACCAGCGGCATCACGTAGTAGAGGAGCCCATCGGCCGCGCCGCTGTCGAGCAGCGGGAGGATGTGCGGATGCTGCAACCGCGCGGTGGTCCGGATCTCCGAGAGGAACCGCTCGCCGCCGAGCGCGGCCCCCAGGTCGGGATGGAGCACCTTGATCGCCACATCGCGATCGTGCTTCAGGTCGTGCGCGAGGTGGACCGTCGCCATCCCGCCGGCGCCGATCTCGCGGTCCAGGCGGTAGTGGTCGGCCAGGGCGGTGCGGAGGCGGTCGGGGGTGGTCACTGCGGAGGATTCTCGCTCCCGCGCCCTTCGGGCGCAAGCAACGAGGGGTCGCCGTTCAGCCGCGCGGCAACCGCGTTTCGCAATGCGCGATGAAGCGCATCCGAAGCGCCTTCTTCTCCTTGGGTTCGAGATCGCGCCCGATCACCGTGCGGGCACGGGCGAGGAGGACCGAATCGATCTCCCGAGGAATGTGCGCCGTTGAGCGAAAACCGGCGATCACCGCCTCGAGTGAGGCGACCGCGACGCTCGATGCCAGCTCGCTGGCCACGGTTTCCGTGTCACTGGGGGCCTCCCCGAACATGCTTGAAGCAGGCGCATCCGTCAGCAGTGCCATCGATTCGGCCCCTCTCGGTACGAACGTGAGGAACCTGCGCACGACGGAGTCACCCCACTCGTGCGTCGAATCGGCCTCCTGCAACAGGAACAGCGACTGGCTCCCTCGGCTCGGCTTGATACCGAGCAGATGCACTCGGACACCGAACTCCTGGGCTTGCTGCACGCCAACACGAAGGTCCTCGTCGCCGGACAGCAGTACGGCGTCAGCCATCGCGCCGTTTCGCGCGAGGCTGATCATGTCGGTGATGATGAGGGAGTCCACTCCCTTCTGCTCGCCCGCCCGGTTCACGAAGCCGAGCCGAACCTTGACGCTCGGCATGTGCGCGATGGCGCTGTGCTGCGCGGTCGGCCCAATCGACGTGCCGTCGTACCAGTAGACGCGAAGGAGTGGCACGCCGGATACTCGTTCGGCGAGTTCGGAGAGCGCGCCGAGCGTGGCCGTGATGTCCAGTCGCATGTCCCCGCGCGGCTTCTTCGCGCCGGTGAGAAGCGTGGAGCCCTGCGCGAACAGGTATCCGGCGTCCACGAACACGGCGACGCGATTCACGCGCCCTCCGGGTCCGAAACGATAAAGGAGCCCCCGCGGGGGCTCCCTAGATAGACCGCACCATTCATATGTACTCGGGGCGGCAGTGGGAGCATAGGTTCACTTCCGGCGTTCGTCAAGAGGCGGTCGTCCATCGCGATGACGGAGCGAATGTAGGGACCTCTCTCCCTGCGGCCGAATCGATTCATTCCACGCGGGTGCGAGATGCCGCGCCCGTGACCATCCCCGCTCCCGGATCTTCGCTCCTCGCTAGCTTCCGACCGACACCCTTCGCTCCCGCCACCCGCTCCCGATCATGCGCACCTCACGACTCCTCGCTGTCGCTGCCTTCTCGCTGATCGCGGCCACCGCCCTGCCCGCTCAATCCGCCCCGCAGCACCCCACCGCCTGGGACCCCAAGCTCCTCGACCGCCCCGACATCCGCGCCGCGATGTCCATGATCGACCGCAACTTCCCCCAGCAGGTCGAAGAGTGGGTCCGCCTCACCGAGATGCCCGCCAAGTCCGGCATGGAACAGGCCCGCGGCGCGTACCTCAAGGCCGAGTTCGAGAAGCAGGGCCTCACGCCAACGGTGGACTCGATCGGCAACGTCATCGCCGTCCGCAAGGGCACCGGCGGCGGCCCCACGATCGTCATCATGGCCCACATGGACGTCGTCTTCCCCAACGAGACGCCCAAGCAGGTCCGTCGCGCCGGCGACACCCTCTACGCGCCCGGCGTGGGCGACAACACCGCCTCCGTCGCCAACATGCTCGCGACGCTGCGCACCATGAACGCCACCGGCTTCCGCAGCAAGGGCGACATCATCTTCATCGGCACCACGCAGGAGGAGGTCGGACTCAAGGGCGCCGAGTACTGGCTCCGCACCAATCCCCGCCCTGACCTCCTCATCGTGCCCGACGGCGCATACGGCAGCGTCGCCTACGGTGCGCTCGGCATCTATTGGACCAAGTACGTCTTCACGAGCCCCGGCGCCCACACCCTCGCCTCGCGTGGACGCCCCACGCCGGTCAAGGCGCTCGCCGAAGCCATCGACCGCCTCTACGCGCTCCAGTTCCCCGCCCTCCCCAACGGCGCGGTGATGAACATCGGACAGGTGCACGGCGGCAACATCTACAACGCCGTCCCGCAGGAGCTCTACTTCACCGTCGACCTCCGCAGCAGCGATCCCGCCCTCCTCGACTCCCTCGACCGCACCATCACCCGCATCACCCAGGCCGTCGCCGACTCGTTCAAGGTGGGCTTGCGGGTGGAGGTCGAGCAGAAGAACCAGGCCGGCGGCACCGAGCAGCAGCTCGCCGGCGCCCGCGCGCATCCGCTGGTGCAGACGGCCGTCGACATCAACCGCGCGCTGGGCATGACGCCCGGCATGCCGGGCGCGGCCGAAGCCGTCGCCACCGGTGCCACCGACGCGAACCCCGGCGTCGTCCGCGGCATCCCAAGCATCGCGATCGGCGGCGCCAAGGCCAGCGGCGCGCATCAGCTCACCGAGTACGCCCTCGCGTCCAGTGCGCTGCCCAGCACCAAGCTGCTGTATCTGCTCACGGCGACGTTCGCGGATGGGATCAGGGTGATGCCGGCGGCGAGGTTCGTGCCGTGAGTCACGGCATGGAGACGTCGGAACTGCGGTAGCGCGCGTGCGCTACCGCAGTTGCCGCACTGCGATCTCGCCGTCGACGCCGTCCACCTTCATGCGAAAGCCAGCGCCGGACCGGTAGATCAACACCTTCGGTGAAAAGGCATAGTGGTACTTGTACGCGTAGGACGCCTGCTGCCAGATCTGTCCGTTCGCCAGCTTGAATACCGTCTCACCGTCCCATCCGCTGAACTCGCCGTCGATCCGGGACTCGATGACCGCGCTCGCGCCGCCTGACACCCCCGCCTTTCCGGCACCGGGAGTCGAGGCCTGCATGACTGCGAGCGTGTAGCGCGCCATCCATGCGTTCAGCTGTTCGAGCTCCTCTGCCGACAGCTTCGACAACCCGGCGCGCTGGAACTGTTGCGCCGTCATGAGTACTTCGATCCTCAACTCGGCGGGAAGCGACTGCGCGGCCACCATGGACACGGGGGCGCAGCACAACAGCGTGCACATCAGGGTGAATCGGCGCGGTCGTCCTCGACTCACTGAACGATCCCTCGGGGATCTCATCCGACGGTACCGCTCCTGCCGGTGGACCGCTTGTTCGCCGCGAGGAGCAGCCGCCGCCTCGACAGCGCCTTCCACGATCATCGCGCTGAATCGGTCGCGCGAGACGCTGTCCGCACCGACCCATCGGTTGCGATGGAGGTAGGGGTGACCCCTTGGAACCTGAACTCCCAGTACTCCCCATCGTGCGCGAGTGCGCAGCGCACTCGATAGAGTGCCGTGACACCCGCATGGAGCGAAAGCGGCTCCCCCTCGCCGTTGGTGAAGCTCTCCGCCAGCTCGTCGCGACTCGCGGCGGGGACGAGAGTATTGAAGAATCGCAGAACATGCTTCTTGGACCCGTCTTCCGACGCGTGGGACTGCTCGAGCTTCGAGATCGACTCTGCGCAGGTGACATACCAGAATACCGCGAACGCGTCACGCCCTGGCTTCAGCGCCAGCATCTCGTCAGCAAGCTCGACGAGGCGCCTCGCCTGCTGCAGCACGGTCTTCGCCGCCGATTTGCCGCTCGTTCCGATTCCCGCCGCGGTGATGAGCGGCATAACCGGAGTCTCCACGTGACGCTCGTAGAACTGCTGGAAGCGCCCGACATGCGGATTCCTCGCACCTTCGGCCCTCGCGGGTTCCGCTGACCGCGGCGTCACCGCTTGAGCATCGCCTCGATGTCGGCCCCGATTGCACGCGCATCGAAGCCTGGCGTCGAGGCCTTCGAGACAAGCGCCTTGATTTGGTCCTCGGTGACATTCGGGAGGACGGCCTTGAGTTGCGCGATCTGCTCCTTGAGCTGCGCCGGATTCGCCTTCATCTGGCTCGCCAATGCGGAGATCGTCTGCTTGAGCAGTTCCGGATTCATGCGTACTCCATCGATGCGTATGGTGGTCTATGGGGCGATGCGGACAAGGACGGCATTCGCCACCGAAAAGCATATCCCAGGGGTCTGACAGCGCTAGCTATGACAACTTCTAGGGGTGCAATCATCCTGAGTGTGGATAACTCGCCCTTCCCCCCTTGCCCCAATGGCGACGGCTGAGCGAAACGATACCTCGGCGGCAGCAAACCGGATTGCATACCGCCGGTCAGACGAGTTCGGGGTTGAGGCCTACGGCCAAACGAAAGCGGTTGCAACGTGTCTATGAGCTGACGTCGGCGAAAGTCCGACACCGAGCGGCAAACCACGGTCGCTCGGGATGGTCTCGCGACAGCGCGCACCAAGCCCTATACTCTCGGCACGCGAACGCCTCCGACGATACTGCAGGTTTCAGCACACGGCCCCCTTTCCACCCGAATACATGGGAACCGGCTACTCAGCCCGATCACGATCGCGATCACGATACTCCAGGTGACGATCTTCGTGGGAGCACTCCGAACCAGCGGGCGCTCCGATGCAAGAAGCCTCTCGAAACAGGCGAGCGCCCCGCGTTCCTTACAGGGCTCGGATTCTGGGCACCTTGCCGGCATTCTCTCAGGCTTACTGCAGTTTGACGTTGGCAGCATCCAGCAGAGCGTACCGCGCCTCCTCGCTGGGATGACGACCGCGTTCGTCACGTCAGTGCTCGGCCTTGCGATGGCGCTCACTCTGCGATGGGCCTTTCGCACATTCGATCGCTATCAGGCGGTACGCGCCTCAGCCGGCCACACCACGTCTGACGTGTACAATGCGCTGCAGCAGATGATGGCGCAGCAGGCCACGATGCACGAGGCGTCGCTGGTCGCGCTGGGTCGGTTGCAGCAGGCAGTAGGGGGCGATGGTGACTCCTCTCTGCAGTCACAGACGAAGGCGATGCGCACGGAGATGCGAGACAAGTTGTCTGAGCTCGCTCGCGTCATGACAGACTTCTCCGAAAAGGTGAGCGAACTCGGCACCAAGGCGCTCATCGAAGCGCTCAGCTCCGTGATCCGTGACTTCAACGCGAAGTTGACCGAGCAGTTCGGGGAGAACTTCAAGGAGCTCAACGCGGCTGTCCTGAAGCTCGTGCAGTGGCAGGAGAACTACGCCAGCCAAGTGGCTCTTCTTGAAGAGCAGTTCCGCTGCCCGGCAGGGATGAGTGCGACACGAGATGCCATGGACCGGATCGCGACCGCGTCCGGCGAGATTCCGCGACTGGTCGCGCTCACGGACCAAGGGGTTGCGGGCCTGAGCGCGCAATCGAGTGTGCTCGAGCGGCATTTGGAGGCATTCGCGCAAGTCGCGGCGCGCGCGCAAGCGGGCATTCCGCAGATAGAGGCGAACATCGCTCGGCTCACGACCGGAATCACTGACTCAGTGCACGCTGCCCTGGAAGCGTCGACTCGGGCCCACGCAGAGCAGCACCATTCTCAGCAGAAGCTCACCGTCGCGTACAACCAGCTCATCACTGACGTTCGGGCGACCGTGACGGATTCGCAGCAGCAGATCACCCTGCCGCAGGCGATCAAGCGAGCTCGACTTTGGTCGCCAAGGAGCATCCGCCGCCCACAGAACTGGGAGAAGACCTGCGAGACTCCCGCCCCAAGGTCAGGAGCAAGTCAAGGCGCCGCCCTCCGCGGAACTGCAACGCGCGACAAGCCCTGGAGGCCACCGCCGACTACACCAGAAGCTGGTCGCGACTACGCACCGCTTCTCGAGGCGAGCGGCAAGTTGCGAGTCCGACGACGCCAGTGCCGCACCGACGAGGTCGAAACGATTCCGACGGCGACGGTTCGCGTCGGTTGCGACCAGATGTCGGGGCTCATGCTGGTCTTCGTTCATCGCGGTCACGTATATGATCGAGGTGAACCGTGAGAAATCCAAGATCGAGCAGGTAGCGGTCGCGTACAATCGCACGAAGGGGACGATTTACCAAGCGCTCGACAGCACGTTCGCTCGCGACTTGCCCAGCTGGAACGCCGTGATCGACTCGGTATCACTCGTGATCCGCTTTCGTGAGCCGGACGTCCTATTTGAGCCCGGCAGCGCTGAAGTGAAGGAGCCGTTCAAGGTCATCTTGCGCTCGTTCTTCCCTCGGTACGTGCAAGTCATACGTGAACGCGGTGGCGCTGACCTCGAGGAGGTGCGGATCGAGGGGCATACCTCCAGCGAAGCGAACCACTCCAATCCCTACTTCTACAACATGGAGTTGTCGCAGGCGCGTACTCGAGCGGTGCTCCAGTTCTGTCTCGACAGCACCGGGCTGACGCCATCCGACAGGGAGTGGGTGCGAGGTCTCTTGACAGCAAACGGGCTCTCCTCGTCGCGCCGCGTATTGCTTCCCGATGGGCAGGAGGACCGCCCTGCGTCGCGCCGTGTGGAGTTTCGCGTTCGCACCAACGCTGAGGTGCGACTCGCCGAGATCCTGAGGCCGAGCGAGTGAAGCTGACGCCCACGACCGCTACGTGGAGAGAGCTCCTCGCCCTGGTGGGCGCGAAGCCCATCGAGTGGAGCTCCGCTCCGTCCCTGGCGACGCTCGAACCTGAATGGCGCGTCCGCCTCAGCACTACCGGAGTGGACGTCAGTATCGATGAGATCGAGATCGATGCTGACGCGAAAGTATACACGTACAACGGCCAGCAAGTATCCATCTACATAAAGGACACGCGAAGGCCGAGCGACGTGTTGAAGGTCAAGGAGACCGCCGTGCGATTCCATCTCACCGATTGCCGCACGATTGTGAAGATGAAGGAGGCGAATCGTTGGCAGCGGTATGTGGCCATCGCCCGACGTGACGGCTTGTTCCCGGTGTTCGCTCACGAGCTCGACGGAACCGTCCATGAGATTGAAGTGGAGCTCGGCGTGTGCAAGAACTGCATCGGCAGCCTCGACTGGAAGAACTACAGGCAGGTCACTGGAACGCAGCGCGAGCGCCTCTGGCGCCAGTTCACACTGCAGGAGTTCTTCGAGCACTACGCTTCCAGGCTGTCCATCGTCCCGCGCGAGTCGTGTTCTGCTCTGCCCGACTCACTCTACACTGCCGATTGGCAGGCTGTCTCATTGCGGGCGCGCGAGAAGGCCGGCTGGAGATGTGCAAGTTGCCGCGTCGATTTGCGATCAGCGCGCCAGTGTCTTCACGTACATCATCGCGACAAGGACAAGTCCAACAACCGCGGCGTGAATCTTCAGGTGCTATGCGCTGTGTGTCACGCGCAGCAGCCCGGGCACCACTCGATGTACGTCGCTCCGGCGGTCCGTGAGAGGATTCTCGCGTTGAGGACGGATCAAGGCGTCCGACTCTGAGTCCCACCGCATTGAGGCCGTGCACCACCCCGCCCCAAGGCGCGCCGACACCGCAGAGACCGCCGCCACCGTTCTCGGCGCGAAGCGTCCGACGCTCTTCTGGCGTTCCATAGCTATAACCACCCTCAGTGGACCATCCGCGTCGGATCCCGCACCACCTCCACCGCCGTCGACCCGATGCCCAGCATCCCGGACACGTTGCGGCCGAAGCAATAGACCCCATCCGCCGTCTGCACGCACGTCGCCGTCCCGCCCGCCCACACGCGCTGCGCCGTCCGTCCGTTCAACCCGATGGCCACCGGCGCGATCTGGATGAAGGCGGCGTTCGGGCCCACCGCCCCGAACTCGTTGCGACCGAGGCACGAGAGCGTGCCGCTCGTTATCGCGCACGCATGCCCGTTCCCGATCGCGAAGTCGCTCGCGGGCCCGGCGATCGTCAGGGCGGGCACCAGGTCGTTCGGTCCGCTCGCCGAGCGCAGGTTGAAGCCCCAGCACAGCACCTGCGACGACGTGTTGAGCGCACACGTCATCGAGGGGGCGGTCCGGACCGACGTGAACACGCGCGCACCGGTGCCGCTGCCAGCGACCCGCGTCGGCAACACACGGCTCGTCGTGGACGAGTCCCCGAGCTCACCGTCGAAGTTGGCCCCCCAGCAGTACGCGCGGCCCACCGACGTGATGGCGCACGTATGGAGTTCCCCCGCGCTGATGCTCGTGAGGATCAGATCGCCTGTCCCCGACCCGCTCACCTGCACCGGCGTCAGCGTGCGCGCGGTCACGCTGCCATTCCCCAACTGCCCCTGACCGCCGTCCCCCCAGCAGTGCGCGGTGCCCAGCGCCGTGACGCCGCACACGTGGCCGAAATAGCCGCTGATCGACGTCAACACCACGCCACCCGGGCCCGTGCCCGCGATCGGGCCGGCCGGCCAGCGCGACGCGCTCCCCCAGCAGTACGCGCGGCCGGAGGTCGCGAGCGCGCAGGTGCCGCCGTCGAGCGGGACGATCTGCTGCAGCGGCTCGTTGCCCCACACGGAGCCGATGAGGGCCGGGATCGAATCGCCGCTCGAAGCGACGCCGCTCCCGAACTCGCCTGACCTGTTCGGACCCCAGCAGAGCGCGCCACCGGCCGCGATGCCGCACGCGTGCGACCGCCCGAGGCTGATCGACGAGAAGGTCGCGATGGCTCGCAGCGGCTCCGACGTCCCCGTGACCGAGGAAAGGCCGCCGCCGGGCCGCACCAGGGTCGCCCGAAGCGCGAACGTGCCCGTGCGCGCGAAGCGCACGCTGTCGATCGCGAATGCCCCCGGACCCACGCGGCGCGTGGCGCCCTGTCGGACGCCGCCGCCCAGCGTGCCCGGAGGATTCAGCGTCGACAGGAAGAAGGAGTACGTCGAGTCGATCGGATTCCCGTAGCGGTCCTTGACGTCCATCGCCATCGACTGCGGTGCGCCCGGGAACCCGACCTGCGACCCGACCCCGCCGAACACCTCCAGCGCCGTCGGTGCCCCGGCGCGCACCGCGAACGCGACCGTCGTGTCCGGCACCATCCCCGCCGACGTCACCATCAGGCGATAGCCCGTCGCCGCGCGCTCGAGCCAGTTGCCCGCGAACGTCGCGATCCCCGCCACCGACTGCACCGTGCGCGTCCCGAACAGCGTCGCGCTCGGCAGGGGCCCGGACGCGATCGACAGCGTGACCGGCACCCGCGCGTCGCGCACCAGCGCCCCGTTCGCGTCGCGCACTTCCACCTCAAGCCCCGTCGCGAAGGCGTCACCCGCGCCCACGTCCGTCGGTTCGATCGTGAACGCCAGGTGCGCGGCGACCTGCTTCACCGTGAGCTGCGCGTACGCCGGCACACCACGCCCGCTCGCGCTGATCACCGTCTCGCCCCCGGCGACCACCGTCGCCGTGCCCGTCGAGTCGACCGTCGCGACCGCCTGGTTGGACGAGGTCCAGAGGAACCGCGTGCCCGCGACGAGCACGTTGGCGGAGTCCCGCGCCTGCGCCGTGAACACCTGCGTCCCCCCGATCGTCTCGAGGTCCACCACCGCCGGCGTCACCGTCACGCTCGCGACGATCTGGATCACCGACACCGTCCCGCTCCCCGTCGCCGTCCCCGACTGCGCCGAGATCGTCGCCAGCCCGTTGCGCACCGCCGTGACGACGCCGCTCAGGCTGTCCACCAGCGCCACCAGCGTATCGCTCGACCGCCACCGGATCGGCGCATCCGGCAGCGCCGTCCCGTCGGCCGCGCGCGCGACGGCGGTGTACCCTCGCGTCCGCCCGATCGCGAGCAGCGTGTCCGCCCCCGGCGCGACCTGGATCGACGCCACCGGCAGCGGCGCCGGCGGCCCCGTCACGTCCCGCCCACCCGCGCAACTCGCCGCGGCGACCACCGCCGCACTGACCAGCACCCAGCGGCGCGCGCGCGCCCCGGCCGTTCGCATCCCGTACGCGGTGGCGAGCATTGGTTCTCCTCAGCAGGTGGGCGGTACCGGGGCCAAGCTAGTGCGCGTGCACGAAGGGGTGGGTGACGGGAGTCACATCGCGCAGGCTCGGGCCGCCGCAGAGGATCGATACCCTACGCGCGAATCGGGTAGCGGCGGCGGGCGCGGTGACCGCTACTGTCTCGCCGTCCACGCGCGTCTCACACGCCGAGCCTACCATTGACCAGATTGGTCAGATTCGCCTACCTTGGGCGCATGCCCAGGAAATACTCCCTCTACGAGGCGAAGTCCAAACTCTCCGAACTCGTGCGACAGGTGCGCGAGGGCGGACAGCCGGTCACCATCACCGTGCACGGCCGGCCGGTGGCCGAACTGCGGGCGTTGACGGACGACCGCGCGATCAAGACTGTCGCGGAACGGCACGCCGAGCTCGAGCGCGCGGGGCTCATCCATCGCGTCGAGGGCACGCCGGGCCGCGCCCGCTTCCCGCTCGGCGTCCGGCGTCCCGGTGCGTTGAAGCGGTTCCTCGAGGCGCGCGATTGAGCGTCGCGTACGCCGATGCGTCGGTCTTCGCATCGCTCGCCTTTCGCGAGCCGGAGGCCGCGCGCATCCGCAAGCGTCTCGCGGGCTTCGACATCGTCGTGACATCGGTGCTCACGGAAGCAGAGCTCGCGAGTGCGTTGGCGCGGGAGGCGATGGTGCTGCCGGATTCGCCATTGAACGGCGTCCAGCTCATCGGCGCGCCCGATCCGCTCTCGGACGAGATCCGGATGGTCCTCGCCGCGGGATACCTCCGCGGTGCCGACTGCTGGCACGTCGCGGTGGCGTTGAACTACGCGCCGGCGCGCGACCTGACCTTCCTCAGTCTCGACAAGGCGCAGCGCGCCGTCGCGGCCGAACTGGGGTTCGACGTCTGATCGACACGTGACCGCTCACGCCCGAGGATCGGTTGCGGGAGGTTGGCGAGCTTCGCGTCGCGTCCGTCGGCCGACCACCCGTCGCGCCGCCCTCACCGGCGCGGGATCGGCACCACCACGCGTTCCGACGCCGTGGGCGCCACCAGGAACCCCAGGCACCCCAGCGCCTTGCTCAGCGCGGTCGCGCGCTTGAATCCCGGTCGCTCCGGCGTGAACGGCACGAGCAGCGTGTCGCGGACGTCGGACACGACCTCGCTCGTCACCGACACGAAACGGCGCGTGCGCGCGGTGTCCCGCCCTCCCGCCGCGGACCATTGCAGCTCGAGCCACGCGATCGCGATGTAGCGCCCGGCCGGCACCGTGCCGAACTCGATGCGCCTCAGGTCCGACCGCACCCGACGCATCGCGAGTGCCGACACGCGCCGAGCGACCGTGGCGCGCCCGCTGTCGCCTCTGGTCGCCATGGAGTCGCAGAGTGCCGTGAGTTCGCGCTCCGCGCCGCCGGGGTCACGCAGCAGGAGCGCATGGCCCGCCACGTAACTCGTGGCGCGCGCGCCCGCCGGTGGCACGAAGAACCCGCGCAGCACTTGCCCACCCTCGGCGGGCGGGGCCACCACGCGGGACTGCGCCGCGAGCGCGGTGGCCCATGGTAGAAGGAGGCAGGCGCCGAGAAGTCGGTGGGTCGTGAAGCTGCACCGGATCATTCCTGAACGTAACCTCCCGACCGATCCGCGAGCGCGGCGGCGACAGGATCAGCCTCGCGCGAGATCATCCACACCTCCGCATCGTCGAGGCGCGACCGAACTGGATGACCCGGTCGTCCCCGGCGGCGTTCAACAACGCGAGCAACTCGCGCAAGCCCTTGTCCAGGATCACCCTGGGCCTCGCGGTAGCGGGTCTGCAGCGTCAGCTCCCGATCCAGGCGCTCCTGCAGCGACATCGCAGCCAGTTCGTCGTGATCCGCCTGGTCCGCTGCTGGGCGCAGCTGGCCGGACTTCCGAGTCTCGGGATCCAATGGCACACCGAATCGGATCACGCTTCGGCGGTTCAACTCGGCCCAACGTGCGTCGTCAGCCCACTGCTGCGGGGACGCGGTGACCAGAGGGACCATCTCCGGCGTTCCCACCCACAGATAGGCATCGAACAGGTCCTTGCGAGTCACGCTCGATGCCGGCGCGGTGGGCCGACGGGCCGCGGTGGGCGAAGCCGGCCCCACCACCGAAGGGCCGGGAAGATCGCCCAGGAAGTGCCCCCGCAAGGGGATCACGGATCCCAGCGGGATGTCCGCCATGCGGGGAAGGACTTCGGCGTCGCGCGGTCCGAAGCCCGCCACGCCACTCAGCACGTAGACGGACCCGGGCCGGGCCTGTTCGACGACCGACGTGACGTTGACCATCGATCTGCCGGAGATCGGTGAGACCGCTCGTCGGCTGAGGTGAGCTCCGCCGACGATCAGGATGGCGCGGCGGTTCTTCTGCAGGACTTCGGAGACCACTCGCTCACCCATGTACTGGGAGCGCGCTGGAAGGGCCCGGAAGTCGGCGGACGTCCTGATCACGTCCCAGTTCACCGGCGGGTCGGCCGCGACGATGCGAATGCGCTCCGAGCGCGCCAGCCCCTCATTCACCGCGCGGACCGAATACACGAAATCACGATAGATCGGCGATTCGAACGGCCCGGTGGGAGACTCTGAATGGTCGCGCCAGACCTGAGCGAGCTTCGCGGCCGGAACGTCCTCCAGGTCCAGCAGAAAACCATCCAGCCGGTCCTGGTAGAAGGCGTTCCCGAACTCGACCACCACGTCGTCGATCAGTGCCCGGATCCGCGGCGCGCGGATCAGGTCGGTCAGCAGAGCGTACTGCAACCGGGAGTTGTGGACCTCGCCGATCGCCAGGAGGGGGTACTGCTGAAGTGCGGTCTGGGAGAATGCGACCAGGTCCTGCGGAACTGGATCAGGTGCGAACGTCTGTGCCGCGGCACGCGAGGTGTTGCCGGCGGGGACGACGAGACACGAGAGGAGAAGCGCGACGCGCATGGTCATTCGACTCCGTAGGTCGTGGCGCCTCGGCGCCGGGACGATCGATACCTAGTGTCGTGCCGTGGCCGTTCACACGATCGCGGGGCGGCGGCCCGGATCGGAGGGACGGGCCACCGCCCGCCCGCACAACGCATCCGGTGACCCCGATGTCGAACGAGGGACAGCTCCGCTCTCCTCCTTCCGCGTGGCCGATGCTCCCTGCCCTCCGCACCGCCGTCCGCTCCCTCCGCGCCACCCCGCTCGTCACCGGCGTCGCCGTCCTCTCCCTCGCCCTCGGCATCGGCGCCAACACGGCGATCTTCTCCATCGTCGACGCCCTGATCCTCAAGGCCCTCCCCGTCCAGCACGCCGAGCGCCTGACGGTGGTGCGCGCCGGCGAGAGCCGCCGCTCCTGGACCAATCCCATCTGGGAACAGGTGCGCGAACGCCAGCACCTCTGGGACGGCGCCTTCGCCGCGGGTGCCGCGCGCTTCGATGCCGCGGAGGGCGGCCAGACCGATCCGGTGGATGGCGCCTTCGTCAGCGGCGGCTACTTCGAGGTGCTCGGCGTCCAGCCACGACTCGGCCGCTTCTTCACGCCGGACGACGACCGCCGCGGCGGCGGCGCCGACGGACCCGTCGTCGTGATCAGCCACCGCCTCTGGCAGCAACGCTTCGGCGGCGCGCCCGACGTGGTGGGTCGCACCTTCACGCTCTCGCGCGTGAGCTACACCATCATCGGGGTCGCACCCGCCTCCTTCCTCGGACACGACGTCGGTCGCAACGTCGATGCGTACGTCCCCATCGGCACCGAACCCCTCGTGCGCGGCCCCGACAGCGGGCTCGACCGACGCTCCCACTGGTGGATGGCCATCTTCGTCCGCCTCCGCCCCGACCAGACCCCCGAGGTCGCGACCGCCATCCTCCGCGGCGTGCAGACGCAGATCCGCGAGGCGACGCTCCCGCAGGACTGGCGCGCCGAGATGCTCGAGCGCTACCTCGTAGATCCCTTCGAGCTGCAGCGCGCCTCGGCCGGCGTCTCCCAGCTGCGCACCCGCTACCAGCGGCCCCTGTTCGCCCTCGCTGCCGTCGTAGGCCTCACGCTCCTCATCGCGTGCGGCAACATCGCCAACCTCATGCTCGCGCGCGCCTCCGCGCGGCGGCACGATTTCGCCGTCCGCACCGCCCTCGGCGCCTCGCGCTGGCGGATCGCGCGCCAGCTCCTCACCGAGAACCTCGTCCTCTCGCTCCTCGGCGCCGCGCTGGGGCTCCTGCTCGCGCTCTGGTTCAGCCGCCTCATCATCGCGCAGATCGCCACCACCGCCTCGCAGGTCACCCTCGACCTCGGCCTCGACGCGCGCATGCTCGCCTTCACCGGCGGCGTCGCCATCCTCACCACCCTGCTCTTCGGCGTGGGACCGTCCGTCCTCGCCGCGCGCACGCCGCCCATGGACGCGCTCAAGGAGCAGGGCCGCGGCACCACGTCGGGTACCCAACGCGCCGTCGCCAACGCGCTCGTCGTCGCGCAGGTCACCCTCTCGCTCCTCCTCGTGGTGGGGGCCGGCCTCTTCGTGCGCACCTTCGTCGCCCTCGCCGACGTGGACCTCGGCTTCGTCCCCGCGCGCGCGCTCGTGGTGGAACTCGGCGCGCAGCGCACCGGCGTGGCGCCGGAAGCGCGCGGCCAGATGTACGAGAACGTCCGCCAGGCCGCGCTCGCCGTCCCCGGCGTGACGCACGCGGCGTTCTCGGTGATCACCCCCGTGAGCGGCAGCACCTGGAACGGCGATCTCGTCTTCCCCCGCAAGCCCGACCTCACGGAGGAGGAACGCATCGTCGACTTCAACTACGTCACCCCCGGCTGGTTCGCGACCTATGGCACGCGCATCCTGCGCGGCCGCGACTTCGATGCGCGCGACCGCCCCGGCACGCCCCGCGTCGCGCTCGTGAACGAGTCGTTCGTGCGCAAGTACTTCGACGGCGTCGATCCCATCGGCGAGGTGGTCAGCCCCGTCGGCCTCCCCACCTCGCCCGGCGCGCCGATCGAGATCATCGGCGTCGTCGCCGACGCGGTCTATCGCAGCCCGCGCGAACCGTTCGGCCCGACGATGTACCGCGCCCTCGAGCAGAACGCCACCGCGGCGTCGGGCACGACGATGACCATCCGCACCACGAGCGACCAGCCCGCCGCGCTGCAGCGCGCCCTCACCGCCGCCATCGCGTCGGTGCACCCTGACCTCTCGGTGACCTATCGCCCGCTCGAGGAGTTCGTGGAGGCCGCCCTCGCGCAGGAGCGGCTCATCGCCATGCTCTCGGGCTTCTTCGGTGCGCTCGCGCTGCTGCTCGCGGCCATCGGCCTCTACGGCATCACCGCCTACTCGGTGGTGCGCCGCCGCGCCGAGATCGGCATCCGCCTCGCCCTCGGCGCCACGCCCGGCGGCGTGGTGCGCGGCGTGCTCTCGCGCACGGGGATGCTCGTCGCCGGCGGGATCCTGCTCGGCGGAGTCGCGAGTTGGTGGGCGTCGCGGTTCGTCTCGTCGCTCCTGTTCGGCCTCGCGCCCACCGATCCGGTGACGATCGCCGGAGCGATGCTCGTGCTCGCGGCGGTCAGCGCGGTGGCGGGGTGGATCCCCGCGCGGCGGGCGGCGAGGGTCGAGCCGGCCGAAGCGTTGCGGTCGAGCTGAGGGGGGGATCGATGCGACTCCACGCCCACCGCAGCCTCCTCACCGCGTTCGCCGCCGTGTCGTTGTGCTGCTCCTCGTCGGCCGCGCAGGACCGCGCCGAGATCATCAGGCTCAACGAGTACGTGCCGCTGGCGCTCAAGGCCGAGGGCTTCGACCGGTATGCCGCGCTCTTCCACGCCGACTACACCAACTGGAGCATGAGCGGCACCAAGCCGCTCACTCGCGCGGAGTTCCTCGCCGCCGTCGAACGGTGGTTCGACGCCGGCAACTACGCGACCGAGAGCGAGGTCGTCCCGGTGAGCCTCGAGCTCTTCGGCGACTTCGCCTACCTGCGCCACTTCCAGAAGGAGGTGTTCATGGCCCCCGACGGGAAGCGGAGCGCCTTCGTCGGCGAGTTCGCGAGCGTGCTCAAGAAGCAGGACGGCCGGTGGCTCTTCTACAGCACGAGCTTCCACACCACGTACCGTGGTCCGGTGGAGGGAGCGCCGGCGCTCCCGGATCCGCCGCCGTTGGCGGAAGCAGCCGGATCCCCGCTGCTAGGGTCGCCGTAGCGCAGGGTCCATCCGCCGGCCGCTCAGCATCAGGCTGCGCCGGTCCAGCTCCGCCCAGTACCACTCCACGCGATACGTCGACGGATCGGCGTCCTCGAACGTGCGCGCCGACGGGTCCCAGAGAATGACGGCATCGACGATATGCCGCAGCGTCGCGCGCCCGTACACGTCCGGACGCTTGCCGTCGCGATCGCGCAGCGTCGACGTCGCGTTCGCCGGGATGTCGCCGAGCGGGCTCGCGCGGAGCGGGACCACGCGCGGAGCCCCCGCCCCGACCAGGCCGCGGGCTCCCGGGTCCGACGGGGAGCCGAACGACTGGATCACGTAGGTGGCGCCCGGGTGACGCAGCTCCAGCCACGCCACCGGCGTGATCTCCCCGGTCGGGACGCCGCTGCGCGACGGCTGCGCGCGCGGACGACGGGCGACGTGGAGGCCGCCGGCCACGAAGAGCACGCGACGCCCGCGCAGCAGCGACTCGCGCCGCACCGACTCGGCCATGGCCAGCGCGCGATCGAAGAAGGGGCGCAGCTGCGGCGCGGAGTCCACCGCCGACCAGTCGACCGGCGCGTCGGCGAGGATCACGCGATAGCGACGCTCCGGCGCGAGCCCGGCGTTGATCGCCCGCAGCTCCCGGAAGAACCGCTCGTACACCGGCGCATCCCAGACGGTGTTCGGCGACACGATCGTGTTGCGCCACGACATCGTCACCGAGTCCCACGGCACCTCCCGCCCGTCGACGTAGCGGTCGATCACGCCCTGGTACAGTCCGTTCCCCCACTCCACCGCGATGTCGTCGATCACCTCCGGGGCGCGCGGGCGCCGCAGCACGCGCAGGAGGAGCTCGTGGAACTCCCGGTGTCCGTGATTCTCCCCCAGCGCGACGACCCACGCGGAGTCGAAGGCCGCGAGGATGGCGTCCTCAGCCGCCGGCGGCGTCGAATCGGGGCCGGTCAGGCCGGCGAAGAGGAACAGGAGGGCGGAGAGCGTCATGCGGAGGGATGGAGGCCGGGCCTTCCATCATACCGGATGCGGTCGGCTCAGTGGTTCGCGCCGGGATGAGAGGCCGGAACCGCGTGAGGACTGATGCCCTACCGCCCGAGCACGATATCGATGCTCGCGAGGATCTGATCGAGGAGACGCGGCCCCAGCCGCCCGATGCGCGTGTGCAGGCAGCGGCGATCCAGGGCGAACAGCTGGGTCGCATTCGCGACGGAGTCCTTGGGGAGACCCGCCGCCTTGGCGGACACCGGCGTGCACCCCGGGGCGGATGCCCACGCGAGGTTGCTCGTGAGCGGCACGCACACCACCGTCGCGAGTCGGCTGCGGTTGAGCGGATTGCCCTGCACCACCACGACCGGCCGACGAAAGCCGGGCCCCGAACCTGCCGGCATCGGCAGGTCCGCCCACCACAGCTCGCCCTGTGCGACCTCTACCACTCGACGCGCTGCAGCACCGAGTGCGCGGCGGCCTGCACGTACGGATCGGGCGCGGCATCCAGCTGATCGACCACGCGATCCATCGCGGCCGTCACTTCGTCCGGCGCATGGCGACTCAGGTACTCGGCCAGCGCTTCCGCGTAGAGCTGGCTCCGCGACTTCCCCGCGCGCTTCGCCTGGCGCTCCGCCGCGCGAAAGACGGCGTCCGGCAGCGAGATGGCTGTCTTCATACCCTGAGTATAACCCATCGGATCTCCGCGGCAAGGACGCGCAATCATACCCGGCCCGCGCGGGTTCAGCGAAGCGAACTCTCGCAGCCCCCATCACATTGCCGCCCCCCGCACCCCGGCGATAACTTCGCCCCCGTGACCGCCCCGGCTTCCGACCCGCTCCTCCAACGCCTCCGCGACGCCACCACCGGCGCCTACGAGATCACCCGCGAACTCGGCCGCGGCGGCTTCGCCGCCGTCTTCCTCGCCCGCGACGTCGAGCTCGACCGCGACGTCGCCATCAAGGTCCTCACCGCGCAGGCCGACCGCGACGACGCCACCACCTCCGGCGAGATCGAGCGTTTCCGCCGCGAAGCCCGCACCGTCGCCAAGCTCAACCATCCCAACATCGTCCCCGTCTACGCCGTGAAGGCCGCCGACGGACTGCAGTACTTCGTCATGAAGTTCATCAAGGGCCGCTCCCTCGAGCGCGTCCTCGAGACCGCGGGGCCCCTGCCGATCGCCCTCGTGCAGACCATCCTCCAGCAGGCGGGGAGCGCCCTCGCCTTCGCGCACCGGAACGGCGTCGTGCATCGCGACGTGAAGCCGGCGAACATCATGCTCGACGAGGAGGGGTGGGCCGTCGTCGCCGACTTCGGCATCGCCAAGGTCGCGCGCGCGGAGAAGCTCACCGGCACCGGCCTCATCATCGGCACCGCCGCCTACATGAGCCCCGAGCAGTGGGCGGGCCAGGAGGTCAGCGGCCAGTCCGACCAGTACTCCCTCGGCGTTGTCGCCTATGAGCTCCTCACCGGGCGCTCACCGTTCTCGGCCGAGACGATCCCGGCGATGCTCTGGTCGCACCTCAACGAGGTGCCGCCGCCCATCACCGAGCTGCGCCCCGACTGCCCCGAGGCCATCGCGCGCATCGTCGCGCGGATGCTCGAGAAGGAACCGCCGGCGCGCTTCGGATCGCTCGACGATGTCGTGTCGGCCCTCGCGGCGCTCCCCGTGGGCGAGGCGGCCGCCGCCGTCCGCACGCAGCTCATGACGCTCGCCGCCGTCTCCAGCGCCGGCCTCGAGGTCACCGAGGCCGCCTCGGGCGAACGCGTCCTCTCGGCGGGCCGCAGCGTCACGCCGTCCGGCAAGGTCGCGCGCCTCACCGTCTCCCCCGCCGCCACGAGCATGGTCGCGGGCTCGACCCTGCGCCTCTCGGCGACCCCCGTCAACGACACCGGCAAGCAGCTCGCCCGCCGCGCGACCGCGTGGCGATCGGGCGACGAGCGCATCGCGACGGTCGACGCGGATGGAGTGGTGACGGCGCGCAGCGCCGGGCGGACGACGCTCGTCGCGACCTGCGAGGGCGTCGAGGTCGAGGTGCCGGTGACGGTCACGGGGGTGGCCACCGGCGCGGCGAGTGGCGCGAGCGCCGGCGTCGTCGCGGGCACGGGCACCACGTCAGGCGGCCGTGGACGGATCATCACCATCGCCGGGACCGTCGCGGCCATCGCGATCTTCGGGCTCTGGCAGCAGGGCGTGCTCGGCCCGCGCGAGCCGAGCGTCGCCACGCCGCTGGACACCGGCGCGCTGAGCGGGGATACCGGCACGACACTCGGCAACGGCTCGCAGCTCGGGGGGTCGACCGACGCGATCCGAGTGGACACATCCCGACAGCAAGGACCTTCCGGTCCGGTCTACCTCGCCCCACCAGGGCCTGGCGACGGCACCCAAGCGAAGGCGCAGGCTGATCCGCGCGGCACGAAGACCGCGACTGCGACCGACGCAGGCGCGAACGGACCACGTCCCCAGACGGCCCCCGCCGGACCCGGCACCGGACCCGCGCAGTCCGGCGCGCAGGACGCCGCCGAGTCGAAGACCGCGCCCGCGACACAGCCGGGCACGACGCCGACGACCCCCGAGAACACGACGAGGACCCCTGACCCCGACCCCGACCCCGCCCCCGCCGGCAACCCCGCCATCGAAGTGAGCGCCGGCGGCAGCGAGACCTGCGCCTCCATGTCCTCCGGCGATCGCGTCCTCTGCTGGGGCGGCACCGCCCCCGCCGGCACCACCCTCGCCGACGTCTACTTCACCGAACTCGCCGTCGGCGGCGGACACCTCTGCGGCCTCACCGCCGAAGGCGCCGCCTACTGCTGGGGCGACAACTCCCAGGGACAGCTCGGCGACGGATCCACCACCACTCGCGCCACACCCACGCTCGTCCGCTCCACCGTGCGCTTCACCGACATCAGCGTCGGCGCCTCGCACACCTGCGCACTCGGCGCCGACGGCAGCGCCTGGTGCTGGGGCACCAACAAGGCCGGCCAGCTCGGCGACAACTCCATCACCAATCGCAATCGCCCCGTGCTCGTGCGCGGCCGCGAGGCCTTCCAGTCACTGAGCGCCGGCGGCTCGCACACCTGCGGCGTCCGCGCCAGCAAGGTCTACTGTTGGGGCGATGGCTTCTCCGGGCAGATCGGCAACGCCATCCAGGACAACCAGCGCGAACCGTTCCCCGTGCGCACCGCCCTGCCCTTCCGCTCCGTCGTCACCGGCGAGCTCCATACTTGCGGCCTCACCACCAGCGGCCGCGCCTGGTGCTGGGGCGAGAACCGCAACGGCCAGCTCGGCAACGAGACGCACGACAGCCGCGACGTCCCCGACTCCGTCGCGACCGACCTCGTCTTCACGCAGCTCGCCGCCGGCGCGCGGCACACCTGCGGCATCACCAACACGCGCCTCCTCGCCTGCTGGGGCGAGAACGGCTCCGGTCAGCTCGGCGACGGCAGCCGCCAGCGCCGCGAGATCCCGGTGATCATCGCGCGCGGGACGCAATGGAAGAAGGTCTCCACCGGCGCGGCGCACACCTGCGGCATCACCCGCACCGACGTCGTGATGTGCTGGGGCGCCAACAGCCGCGGCCAGGTGGGGACCGGCGCCGCCGGCACCGCGGGGGCGATGACGCTCGTGCCGACGGCGATCAAGGTGGGACCGCGCAGCGGACCCTGAGCGGCCTGCTCAGCGCCCGATGATCGCGAACGGCACGCCGATGGTGACGAGCACGTCGCGCTGCTGGCGTTTCTGGTAGTAGGCGTTCCCCTCGTCAGGGTCGGTCGTGTAGACGTGCATCTCCACGCCGAGCCGGAAGCCCCACTCCGGCGTGACGCGCGTGCGGATCCCGACGCCGACGATCCCCGCCACATCGACCTTGTCGTCGATGCCAGGCACGTCGAACGCCTCGCCCCCGCGCCGCGCGGTGCCGGCGCCGAGCGCGAAGAAGAGGTTGGTGCGGCGCGGCTGGAAGAGCACGCGCGCGTTCACCATGAGCAGGCTCCCGTCGGTGGGCGGCTCGAAGTTGATGCAGCCGGTGCACTTCACCACGACGCCGCTCTTCACGTAGGTCGCCTGGCCCTCGAGCGCCCAGATGTTCGTGAATCGCCACGTCAGCGCGGCGCCGATGCCCGGGCCGGCTTCCTGTCGCTCGAGGTCGCTGTCGCTCTCGTAGGTGAGGTAGTTGGTGGCGTAGTACGAGGCGAACTGCGGGGTCACCTCGAGCTTCACCTGGGCGGCGAGCGGGGCGGGCGCGAACCAAAGTATTGCGAGGAGCGCGAGTCCCGCGTGTGATCGAAGTAGACCGCTGCGTGAGCGCATCGTCATGGGAATCGGCGGTGGAGGATGAGCAACAAGCGGACGGACTCCAAGTTCGAGTTCCGGCCGGTGAACACGGTCGAGACGCCCCCTATCTCCAGTTCCCGACTGGACGTCGGGATGGGCGGCGCGAGCGCCGGGCGGATCGTGAGTCGCAACACCGCAGGGGCAGCGGTCGTGCCTCCGAGGAACTCGCCGCTGACCCAATCCGACGCGTTGTCGAGTCCGGAGGCGTTGAGCCCTGTGATCGCCCCCGCACCGAGGTTCGTTATCGGCACGTCGACGGTGATCGGTGACGTGTCTCGCGCCGCGACTTCGAGCGTCCGGTAGGGCAGCGCGAGGCCACGAGACACGCTGACGGTCCACGGGATCTCGAACGACTTCGGCACGACTGAGTCAGCGCCGAAGTCGAAGCAGTCATCAGGGTCGGTACAGTCGGCGAGGAGCCTGATCCCTCCTGTGGCGGTTCGGCAACATCCGGTCCCCAACGAGTCGGACCATCGGTAGCTCCACTCGTCTGCGCTCGTGACCACCGTATCGTTCGGGAACGAAAGGAAGTATGCGTCCGCCGTGATCACGATCCGGGCCGAGTTCCCGAACGGTGTCACGCTCACGGTCCAGTCGTATGGAAGCGGTCTCGATGGATCCAGCCGGTAGTTCGTAAGGCCGGGATGCGCGATGTTCTGGTTGAATGCGAGCAGTGTGTCCGAGAAGCTCCGGATGTAGGTACCGTTCGCTCCCTCGGTCGCCTCGCGGCGAACGCGAAACATCGCCGCGCGCGGGTTCGTCACGAGCTCTGGGAGCACGTTGAACACGACATTGATATCGAAGTCGCGCGCAGGCATCCCTGTTCCGGCCACACGTACGCGCGCGCCCGCGGTGAACGGCCGCACCTGCGACACGATGGAGAGCGTCGACGGGAGCGTCGGTGAGCTGAAGACGAGGTCGCCGGGCGCGAGCCAAGGGACACAGGTGGCCGGGATCAGGGAGTCTGTGCACTCCGCGACCCCTGTCTGCGAGACGATGGTCGCCGTCAGGTTGCCCACGGTCCCGCGCCCGCCGTTGTCGATCCGCAGGACCGGCGTCGGCGTGATCGTTTGCACCGTGTTGGACGAGGCGTTGCCCATCATGACGACGTTCACGAGGCCGGTTGCGACCGGATTACGACCCACGTCGAGCGAGACGAGGAGCGTCTCGGGCTGCACCGCGGGCAAGTTCGACGATACGATGAGGCGTCGCACGCACACGCCGAGCTCCAGTCCCGTCGCGTTCGCCACGAGCGTCATGACGGACACCGGGTCGGCCACGCCGCCCTTGTCGAACGTCGGCGTGTTCAGCCACGCGCGCGTCGCGCAGCTGTTCGGCCCCGAGACGTGCGTCTGTGAGGTGGTCAGACCAGTGATCGCGCCGGTTCCCGCATTCGCGACCGCCACCAGCACCGGGGGGCTCGCGCCACCAAGCTGCGCGAGGAGACCGACGCTGTCAGTCGCGATCGCCATGTCCGGGTCCGGCGACAGCACGACGACGCTTGCCACCGCGAAGTTCTCGAGCGGACTCCCGTTGATGCTCGCGCGGAAGAAGCGGGGCGTGCCGGCAACGGTCCCCGTGAAAGCGGCGGTGTAGGTCCCGTCGCCTCGGTCGGTGACCGGTGACAATACCCCCGCCGACGTGCCGGTGTCCGCGACTATCGTCACGGTGTCCCCACCAGATCGCGTCCGGTTGCCATAGGCATCGCGGGCGAGAACGGTCACCGTCGACGTCGCACCCACGCCGATCGCCACAGGCGCGGCCTCGATCGCCGACTGGGCGGCCGCGGCGGGCCCCGGCAGGACGACCACAGCTCGTTGCGCATCGAGCGCCGTGCACTCGGCGTCGAACCCTGGCTCGCCAGCCACCCACACGTACAACCGATAGGTACTGGCCTCGTAGAGCGTGAGCGGAACGAACGTGTTCTGCCCGTACGTCCCGTCGCCCCGATCCAGCATCTGGCGCGGCCACGCGTACAGGCACTGACGCGAATCCGGGGTCGGCGGCGAAGTAAGGAAGTTCCACCGGATCTCGAGGCCACCGGCTTCGAGCCGATTCCCCAAGCTGTCGCGCGTCACGTAGGAGACCACGAGCGAATCGCCCGCGAGGAGGGTGTCGCGCAATGGAACCATCTCCGACCGCGCGAACGAGAACCGGCCCGGCCGCACCACCAGCGTGGGCGCTGCCATCGTCCCCGCCACACCACCGATCGTGACGCCGATCGCCCGCGGAGCCCCGGTCGTCAACGCGGTGAACACCGCCCGATACGTCCCATCCCCAACATCGGTCACCGCCGAGATCGTGCCGTCCGCCGTTCCGCTCCCCTTCGTGAACACCACCGTCGCCCCGCCCGCGCCGAGCAGATTTCCCGCCGCATCCCGCGCCGTGAGCACGAGCGACGTCGTATCGCCCGCGATCACCGTGTCGGAACCAATCGTGAGCGTGGACGTCTCCGGCGAGATCGCACCCGCGCGCACCGTGACGCCCGCGACGGTGTCCGGCGCGATCGCCTCGCCACCGATCGTCGCGCCGATCGCCCGCGCCGTGCCCGCCGTCGTCGCGCGGAAGAAGGCCGTGTACGTTCCGTCCCCTACGTCCGTCACCGCCCCGATCACGCCGTCGCTCGTGCCGTCACCCTTCACGAAGGCGACGGTGAGTCCACCGGCGCCGAGGGCATTGCCGGCGGCATCCCGCAGCACGAGCGAGAGCGTCGTCGAATCCCCCGACGCGAGCGTGTCGGTCCCGACCTGCACGCGCGACCGCGTCAGCGATGCCGCACCCGCGGTCACGGTGATCGTCGGCAGCGCGGAGGTCAGCGCCACACCGCCGATCGTCGCGCCGATCGTGCGCGCACTGCCCGCGACCGTCGCGGTGAAGGTCGCGCGGTAGGTCCCGTCGCCCTGGTCCGTCACCGCGGAGAAGGTCCCGCCCGCGGAACCGCCGCCGAGCGTGAACGTCACCGCGAGTCCGCCGCTCGTGAGCGCGTTGCCGGCCGCGTCGCGCGTGGTGAGCGTCACCTCCGTCACCGCGCCGGACGCGAGCGTCACCGCCCCCACCGCGAGCGTGGACGTCACGACCGAGGCCGCGCCCGGCGTCACCGTGATCGTCGGAGCGATGGCCGTCACCGCGGCGTCATCGATCGTCGCCCCGATCGCCCGCGGCGAGCCGGCGAGCACCCCCGTGAAGGTGGCGGAATAGGTCCCGTCGCCCTGGTCCGTCACCGGGCCGATGGTCCCGGTGCTCGTCCCGTCACCGAGCGTGAACGCCACCGTGCGTCCGCCCGACGGGATCACCGCGCCGGCGCTGTCCCGCACCGTGAGCGTGAGCGTCGTCGTCGCTCCGGACGTCACCGTCGGGGCGCCCACCGTCACCGACGAGAGCGCGAGCGACGGCGGAACGCTGCTCACCGTCACCGACACCGAGGGCGTCGCGAGCGCCACGCCACCGATCGTCGCGCCGATCGTGCGCGCGCTCCCCGCCGTCACCGCGGTGAAGGTCGCGCGGTAGCGTCCGTCACCGAGGTCGGCGACCGCGCCGATCGTGCCGTCGGAGGTCCCCGCCCCCTTGGTGAACGCCACGGCCGCGCCGCCTGCGCCCACGAGATTCCCTGCCGCGTCGCGAGCGGTGAGCTCGAGCGTCGCCGTGTCGCCGATGAGGAGCGTGGACCGCGAGAGCGAGAGCGTGGAGGTCGCGACCGCCGCTTCGCCGGGCGTCACCGTAATCGTGATGGTCGGCGACGTGAGCGCCGCACCGCCGACCGTCGCCGAGATCGCGCGGGCGGTGCCGGCCGTCGTCCCCGTGAAGGTCGCGACGTAGGTGCCGTCGCCCTGGTCCGCCACCGCGTCCAGCGTGCCGTCACTCGTTCCGGTGCCCTTCACCAGCGCGACCGTCGCGCCGCCCGTCGTGATCGCGTTCCCCAGCGAGTCGCGCGCCGTCACCGTGAGCGTGGTCTGCGCCCCCGACACGAGCGCCGTCGCCCCTGCCGTCAGCGTCGTGGTCGCCAGTGACAGCGCCCCCGCCCGCACCGTGATGGTCGGTGACGCGCTGGTGACGGGCGCGCCCCCGACTGTCGCGCCGATGCTCCGCGCCGTCCCGCTCGTCGTCGCCGTGAACGACGCCGAGTAGGTCCCGTTCCCGTGGTCCGTCACCGCGCCGATCGTGCCGTCGCTCGTGCCCGCGCCCTTCGTGAACACCACCACGAGCCCGCCCGCGCCGAGCGAGTTGCCGAGCCCGTCGCGCGCCGTGAGCGTGAGCGTCGTCTGCGCACCGGCCGCGAGCGTGTCCGCCCCGACCGTCACCGCCGATCGCAGCAGCGAGAGCGCGCCGGGGCTCACCGTCACCGACGGCGAGGGCGACGTCACCGCCGCGCCGCTGATCGTCGCGCCGATCGCCCGCGCGCTCCCCGGCGTCGTCGCCGTGAAGAGCGAGGCGTAGGTCCCGTCGCCGCGATCGACGACCGCGCCGAAGGTCCCGTCGCTCGTGCCCGTGCCCTTCGTGAAGGTCACCGTCACGCCGGTCCACGTGACGCGGTTCCCCTGCGGGTCGCGCAGTTCGAGGAGCGCCGTCGTGGTATCGCCCGCCGCGAGCGACGTGCGGCCGAGCACGATCGTGGACTGCGCCGTCGCGGGCGGCGGCATCTGCACGGTGATCGCGGGCAGCGATCCCGTGAGCGCCGCGCCGTTGATCGACGCGGTGATCGCCCGCACGCCCCAGCGCGTGCCGGTGAAGGTCGCCGTGTAGGTGCCGTTGCCCTGGTCCGTCACCGCCGAGAGCGTGCCGTCGCCGAGCTGCCCGCCGCCGGGCGCCGTCGCGCCCAGCCCCATCACCACCGCGTCACCGCCGCTCGTGCGCACGTTGTTGTTCGCATCGCGCGCCGTCACCGTGACCGTCGCGGCGCCACCCACCGGCACCGACGTGAGCGAGGCGACGACCAGCGACGCCGCCGCCGACGCGGGCCCCGGCACGATCGTGATCGACTGCGCCGAAGTCAGCTCGCCTTCGCCCGCGACCACCGCGCGCACCTGCGACGGCGTCCCCGCCGTGACCGCGGTGAGCGTCGAGGAGTACGTCCCGGTGCCGCTGGACGTGATCGCCGAGAAGGTGCCGCCGCTCGTGCCGTTCACGAGGCTGAGCGTCGCCGAGATCGGGTCGGTGAAGGGCTCGCCCTTGGCGTTGCGCGCCGTGAGCGTCGCCGTGTAGGTCTGGCCCGCCACGTAGGGACCCGCGGCGACGAAGAGCGTCGACTGCGCGAGGTCGAGTTCGGGGACCGCGGTCGGCCCGTCGCCTCCGCAGGCGAGGAACGAGAAGGCCAATCCCGCGGCCGCCAGCGTGGCCACCGCGCGTGCGCGGCGCTGCCACGGCCCTCTTATGGATGCTGGCGTCATGCGGGGGCGACCTCGGGGCGGGCGCGCCGAGGGAATCCGGCGCCCCCAACGCTGTCAGGGGAAACCGGAGGCGTCAAGCTGCGGGCGCGTGACGCGCCCCCAGGAGATGACCGGTTCGCCCGCGACGCGTAGGTTCCCCTGTCCCCGAACGGAGCCCCGATGTCACGCCGCACACGCCTCGCCCTCGCATCGTCCCTGGCGGGTATCGCCTTCCTCGCCGCCGCCAGCGCCGCCCCCGCGCAGTCCGCCCCCGCGCCGCTCCGCCCCGGCGAGATCCGCCTCACCTACCTCGGCAACGCCGGGTGGGAGATCACCGATGGTCGCCGCGTGGTGCTCGTCGATCCGTTCCTCACCCAGTTCCGTCGTTGGCGCCCCGGCGGTGCGGACGTCGCGCCCGGCGCGCTCTACGTGCCGGACACCGCCTTCATCAACGCGCATGTCAGCCGCGCCGACTACATCCTCATCACGCACGGCCACTCCGACCATGCCCTCGACGCCGGCTACATCGCGCGGCGCACCGGCGCGGTCATCGTCGGACACGAGACCGCGGCGAACCTCGCGCGCGCCTATGATGTCCCCGATTCGTCGCTCATCACCGTGATCGGCGGCGAGGACTACGACTTCGGCGACTTCTCGCTGCGCGTGGTCCCCAACATCCACAGCGCCCTCGACGACAAGCGCTACTACAACAACGGGCGCGGCATCGCCGGCAAGGCTCCGCGCGGGCTGCGCGCGCCGCTCCGTCGCGTGGACTACCAGGAGGGCGGCAACCTCGCCTACATCCTGCGGATGGCCGGCCATGAGGTGCTCATAATGGGCTCGATGAACTACATCGAGCGCGAGATGCAGGGACTCCGCCCCGACATCGCCCTCATCGGCTCCAACAGCCAGCGGCTCGAGATCCACGACTACACCGGCCGCCTCATGCGCGCGCTCGGGAATCCCGCGGTCGTCCTCCCGAGCCACGCCGACGCCTACGGCGACCCCGATCCTTCTCCCGCAGCGCTCGCCGATCGCCGGCTCTTCCAGCAGGAGGTCGCCACCGCATCACCCGCGACCAAGTTCATCACGCCCACCTGGTTCGAGCCGATCGTCATCCCGTCGCGCGCCACCGCTGCACCGCACACCGTCGTCTCGGTCGCCGGCATCGCACCGCTGGTGCCCGCGTACTCCGAGGCGATCCGCGCGGGCGGTCAGGTGTTCGTGTCGGGCATGACCGGCATCAGGCCCGGCACGCAGGAGATCATCGACGGCGGCGTGGGACCGCAGACGCGGCAGACGCTCGAGAACATCCGCACCCTGCTGCACGCCGCCGGCGCGACGATGGCGCAGGTCACCGAGTGCACCGTCTTCCTCGTCGACATGAAGGACTACGCCGCGATGAACGCCGCATACATCGCGTTCTTCCCCACTGCCGCACCCGCCCGCGCGACCCTCGCTGTGACCGCGCTCCCACGCCCCGCGGCGCGCGTCGAGATCAAGTGCAGCGCGGTGGTCCCCGACTAGCGACGCGAAGGCGCCGCCGCAGCGGGACCGCTGAACCAGATCGCGTTGGGCGCGTCGGAGCGCGCCGCCGCGATGTCCGGCCAGCCGTCGCCGTCGAGATCCGCGACCGCGACGGCGTAGACCGAACCCAGTCCGTCGTTCCACGACGCGCGCGCGAACCGCAGCGACCGCCCCTCGCCGCGACCGAACAGCACCACCCCTGGCAGCTCGTCGTTGCCGATGACGATGTCCGCCCGCCCGTCGCGATCGAGGTCCGCGACCGCCACCGCACCGGGCACCACGCGCCCCGCGTCGATCGCGACCGCCTCGCCGAAGCGACGCCCGCCGAGCCCGAAGTGCACGAAGACGCCGGTCTCCATGTCGCCGACGACGAGATCGGTCACGCCATCGCCGTCGACGTCACCGACCGTCGCAGCTCGGATGCTCGAGTGCTCCGGCCCCATCACGACGGGCGCACCGAAACCGCCGCGGCCATCGTTCCAGAGCACGAGACTCCGGCCGCGGTCGCGATGCGGCACGAAGAGGTCCACCGCGCCATCGCGATCGAGGTCGGCCGCGACGATGATCGTCGCCGAGCTCGTGGGGAGCGGCGCGCACGACGGGAAGGCGCCGCTCCCGTCGTTCATGCAGACGAAGCTCGGCCGCCCCGGCGGCGCCGCCCCGCCGCGATTCGCGACGATGAGGTCCGGACGCGCATCCCCGTTGAGATCGGCCACGGTCACGTAGCGCGTCGACCACTCCGGCGCGCCGAACTCGCTCGCCACGGTGAAGTGCCCGGTGCCGTCGTTCAGGTAGACGAGTTTGCGATCGGGCCGGTCGTTGCTCGACACGATGTCGAGGTCGCCGTCGCCGTCGAGGTCCGCGAGCGCGGCGGAGTAGGTGCGGTCGGCCTCCTCACGCAGTGGCGCCGCCGAGAAGTTCCCGCGTCCGTCGTTGCGCAGCACGAGATCCTGCAGCGGCCAGTGTCGGCCCTTCGCGAGGACGAGGTCGGGATCGCCGTCGCGATCGATGTCGCCGACGCTGACGCCGGCCGAGGTCGCGCCAGCGGGCTCGAGGAGCGTGACGCGCTCGAACGCTCGCGGCGCCTCTTGGGCAACGAGCGAGGCCGGCACGAAAGCGAGGACGACGAGGACGCTGCGAGTGTGGGAGCGCATGGGACTCAAGTTAGCGGCAGCGCGGCCGCATCGCCCCTCTTCGCACGCGTCATCACGGAGCTCCTGCTGGTCGGCGCTGACCTGCCACCTCACGATCGATCCGGAGTCGACGCTCCAGGACCTGCTTCACTGCCGCGGTCGGAGCCAACTGGCACGCCATCTCCCGGTACCCGCTCGCCGCATCGGCGTCTCCGGATGCGTCGATGCAGGTCGGCGAGGACCGCCATCCACATGTACGAACCCGCCAGCCAGGTCGGAGGGTGAAAGCCATCGAGCACGGCGAGTCCTCGCGCCGGTCCGTGCAGTTCCGCGACCGCTACAGCGCGGTTCAGTCGATGGAGTGCGGACGGCGCGACCTGCTCCAGGAGCTCGTAGTACTCGACCACTTTGTCCCAACGCGTCTCGTGGAAAGCAGGGGCCAGGCAATGCTCCGCCGCGATCGCCGCCTCGGCATGGTACCGCGTGAAGACATCGCCCGACGCGGACTTGGCCAGCCACGAAAGGCCGACCTCGATCTCCCCGGCATCCCAGAGGGCCCGGTCCTGTTCCTCGAGCAGGAGCAGGCCACCAGCGCCGTCCTGGCGAGCCGTGAGCCGAGCCGCATGAAGATGCAGCAGCGCAAGCAGCGCCGACGTCTCGGGAGACTGGCCGATCGGGTGATTCGCGAGGATGTCGGTCAGCCGTATCGCTTCAGCGCAGAGCTCACGACGGATGGCCGTGTCCGCGTGCGAGGAAAGGTAGCCCTCCGTGAAGATGAGATAGAGTATCGTGCGCACGCCAGCGAGACGCGACGCGTACTGCTCACTCGTGAACTCGTCCGTGGACGGCGGCCGCGCTCGCAAGCGCTCGCGCGCTCGACCGAGGCGTTTGTAGACATTGGCTTCGCTGGTGAACAACCGAGCCGCGATCTCCCGCACTTCAAAGCCGCACAGGACCTTCAGGGCCAGGACGATCTGCGATTCCGCCGGGATCGCATCGTCGCAACAGACGAACAGCATGCGGAGCAAGTCGTCCTGCACATCGTCGGCGAGCAGGGGCTCCGGCCCCTGTTCCAGCGCGGCGACCACTTCGGTCGCGTTCTCCTCCATGAGGCGACGGTGGCGCGTTCGCTGGCGCAGATCGTCCCAGAGGCCGTTGCGCGCGACACGATAGAGCCACGCTGTCGGGTTGTCCGGCACACCCGCCACCGTCCACGATTCAAGAGCGGACATCAAGGCCGCCTGAACGGCGTCCTCGACTGCCTCGATGTGCTGCGCGCCTGTCCGGCGCGTCAGCATGGCGACCAGCCGGCCGTACTCGTGACGAAAGAAGTGATCGGCCAGCTGGCGTGGTTCGCTCAAGGCGTGCGTATCTCGATGACTTCAACGCCGGAGCCCGGACCCACGAGCCCCGGGCACTCTCGCGCCACTTCGATCGCCTGATCCAGGCTCTCCGCCGAGACGATCATGTAGCCGCCGACCAGCTCCTTGATCTCGACGAACGGTCCGTCCGGCGCCGGGTCCGCAGTGGTGAGTCTCCCTTCGCCGAGCCTCCCGCCCATGTCCACCAGGTTCTGCTTGAACTTCTGCTGCCAGGCGCCGAACTGCGCGTACATCTCCTGCATCTTCGCCGGCGACGGACGCTCGGCGTTTCCACCCTCGACCTTGCGCTGCAAGCACAGATACTTCGGCATGACTTCTCCTTGTGAGTGCCGTCGGTGGATCCGAGCGACCCGCGATGACGAACGGACAGACGGCAATTGGACACTCCTCGGCCACTCCCTCGGTCGAACTATCCTCGGCCGCCCAACCGATACCCCAGCGCGGCTGTCGGACACCAACCCGGCCCGCACCGAAACAGCAGACGGTCGCCCCGCATCCAGCCACGCTGAAGCGGTCACGGTCGACCGCCACCGACCCCCCGCCCCCTCCAGGCCGAACGCACAACAAGTGAGTCAGTCATTCCGCGAGAGGATGAGTTCGGCACACCGAGTCTTCGACAGGGCTGCACAGCGCCTTGCTCGCCGCCAGCTCCTGAGTGGAGCCCAACAATAGCCCCTCCGGACGGCGTGCCCGCAAGTCCCGACGCACGTTCCGCTTCGCCCCACCCCCGGCCGACCAGCGGAGCCCGCCAAGCCGAGTCGGGACCGTCCGCTTACCACGCATTCGCGGCGGCTCGCTCGGCGCCGCCGTCAGCGTCTCGCGCGCGGTGATGATGTGTGGTCATGCCAGCACCAACTGCGGCAACACTTGGTGAGGCGCCACGAGCGGCCGCGCTCGTTCCTCGTTCCTGCAGCATGCCTCCGCGCTGGATGATGACTGCCCCCCACGAGCGACTGTCGTGCGGTGGCGCAGTGTGCGCTGGCCGGCCTTGGCGGGGTAGTTGTTGCAGAGGTCGCATGACGGAACGGATGACCACCAATCGAACGCACTTCGGAGCTCGCAGCGTGCACTCACTCCCGCGTCTCGTCTCGGCCGTCCTGGCCATGTCGCTATTGGCGGCGTGCCAGAGCCTCTCGACGGAGCCGTCCGCGCTGACGAAAGTCACGTCGACGACCTCGTTCGGGATGTGCGTCGGGTACTGCAAGACGACGCTCGTGATCACCGCGACGGAAGCCGTCCTGATCCGTGAGTCGTACGGGCGCGGCGCAGGGACTGAGCTTCCGCTCCAACGCGTCACGACGCCGCTCTCAGCGCAGGAATGGCAGGAGATCGCTACGGCGGCGGCCGCGGCCGCGGCGGCGTTCGACACGCTGCCCGAGAGGATGGGCTGCCCGGATTGCGCGGACGGCGGCGCGGAGACGCTGACGATGGTGGGGTCAGGTCGCGCGAAGACCGTGGCGTTCGACTACGGCGCTTCGATCGCGGGGGTGCAGCCGCTGCTCGAGCAGGTACGGGCACTCCGACTGCGCCTCGAGGCGAGCCAGGGCCGGTAGAGCGAGGCGGGATCGGGATGGACGCAGAACTCAACGTGGAACGAAGAGGGGCCACCGACGCGTCCGCCGGTGGCCCCCTTTTCATCTTCCCACCTTCAGCCTACTTCCTCAGCTTGGTCCTACGCCGCCGCCCGCGTCACCGGCTGCGCCTCCTGCTGCACCTGCGGCTCGGGCACCGGCGCCCCCTGCTCCGCGCGAGGCCTCGCACCCCCCGGCGCACGCTGCACCCGCTTCGCGCTGCGCCAGGCCGCCAGCACCCCCGGTTCGCGGGCGTAGCTCGCCCGCACGATCGCGTCCATCCGCTCCACCGCGCGACGCCCGCGCACCAGCTGCACCGGCATGATCGCCCGCGCCGACTTGTGCGCCCCGCGCTGCACCGTCCGCTCCGTCGTCACCTGCTGCAGCGCCGCGCGCGCATTCGCGAACTGCGCGAGGAAGTCTGCCGGCGACCGCACCTTTCGCCCCATGGCGGTGGGCCCGAGCTCGGAGATCATGCCGCGCCTCTCGCGCGACGGGAAGTGGCTCGCCTACCAGTCCGACGTGAGCGGCCGCGCCGAGATCTACCTCCGCCCCTTCCCCGGCGACGGCCCGCGCGTGCAGGTGAGCGACGCGGGCGGCAGCGAGCCGCTCTTCGACGCCAGCGGCCGCACGCTCTACTATCGCGGCCCGGGCGGCATCGTCGCCGCGTCGCTCACCTTCGACCCCGACGTGCGCGTCACCTCGCGCCGCGTGGCCTTGGCCGACCTGCAGGTCGCCGATCCCACGCATCCGTCGTATGACGTGACGCCGGACGGGAAGCAGTTCGTGATCCTGCGGCCGACGAGCGGCGATGCGCGGGGCGTGCTGGTGAGCAACTGGGCGCGGGAAGTGCGGCGGAGGCTGGCCGAGCCACGCTAGCGCGCCGGGGCGGTGCGAAGGAGCGAGGAGCGAGGGGAAATATCGAGGGGCGAGGCAAAGGGGGAGAGCTCAAGTGAAAGTGCGAGAGGAAGGGCTCCTTCCGCTCGACCCTTCCCCTCGGCCCTCCCCCTTCCCCTCAAGTCCTCGCTCCTTCCCCTCGCTCCTCGCTCCTTCGTCAGTCCACTCCAGGTCGCCGCCTCACCCTCCATACGCTCAGCGCGATCAACACCAGCCCCGCCAGCACGCCGAGATCACGCCACAACGGCGCGTACATCGTCTCCAGATGGTCGCGCCGCAGCTCGAGCCGCGGCGAGTACGTCGCCCACGCGGCGAGCGTCGGCAACGCGCGCACGGTCAACCGCAGCGTGTCGCCACGCTTCGCCTCCATCGTGCCGAGGATGAACCCCGCCGACGCACCGCTGCTGGCGTAGTCCCCCGTGGATCCGGGCTCCGTCGTGGACCACCGGCGTCCCCCGATCGTGCCGTCGAACTCGAGGAACGGCCCGCCCTCGCGCAACGGCCCACGCACGTTGCCCGGCGGGATCGCGAAGTCGTGCACGAGCTGGAAGCGCCCGCTCCGTGGCATCACGAGGCTCGTGTCGAAGGGCCGCTCGAGCAGCGGCAACGACGACACGCGCATCGGCATCCGCCCGAGATCGCGGTCGATCGACCAGGCGCGGCCGAGGAGCAGGAGCCCAACGAGCACGCCGAGGATCGGCATCCAGATGGCGGGTACGCGCCGCGCGGGGATCGGGGGTGACATGCGGCTCTAAGATACACGTCGCGCGGCCGGCGGCGGGCCGGGCGAAGGAGCGAGGAGCGAGGGGAAATATCGAGGGGCGAGGGAAAGGGGGAGGGCTGAACCGAAAGTGAGAGAGGAAAGGTTCGCTTCCGCTCGACCCTTCCCCTCGGCCCTCCCCCTTCCCCTCAAGTCCTCGCTCCTTCCCCTCGCTCCTCGCTCCTTCGCCGGCATCCCCGGCGCTGCGGAGGCAACTTCCGCCCATGTCATTCCCGCCCCGCCTCGCCGCGGCCCTCGCCGACCGCTATCGCCTCGAGCGCGAACTCGGCCAGGGCGGCATGGCCACCGTCTACCTCGCCGCCGACCTCAAGCACGACCGCCGCGTCGCGATCAAGGTCCTCAAGCCCGAGCTCGCCGCCGTCCTCGGCGCCGACCGGTTCGTGGTCGAGATCAAGACCACCGCCGCGCTGCAGCACCCGCACATCCTGCCGCTCTTCGACAGCGGCACCGCCGACGGGTTCCTCTACTACGTGATGCCCTTCATCGAGGGCGAGACGCTCCGCGCGACGCTCGACCGCGAGAAGCAGCTCGGCGTGGAGGAGGCGGTGCGGATCACCACGCAGGTGGCCGACGCGCTCGACTATGCGCATCGCCACGGCGTGATCCATCGCGACATCAAGCCCGAGAACATCCTCATGCACGACGGCCGCCCCATGGTGGCCGACTTCGGCATCGCGCTCGCCGTGAGCGCGGCGGCCGGCGGGCGGATGACCGAGACGGGATTGAGCCTCGGCACGCCGCACTACATGAGCCCCGAGCAGGCCACCGCCGACAAGGACATCACCGGGCGCGCGGACATCTACTCGCTGGCGTCGGTGCTCTACGAGATGCTCACCGGCGATCCGCCGCACACCGGCTCCACCGCGCAGCAGATCATCATGCGGATCATCACCGAGCCCGCGGCGCCGGTGACGAAGGTGCGCAAGAACGTGCCGCCCAACGTCGCGGCCGCCGTCGCGCAGGCGCTCGAGAAGCTGCCGGCCGACCGGTTCGAGAGCGCCAAGGCGTTCGCCGACGCACTGGCCCAGCGCGGGTTCACCAGCACGGCGATGATCGAGGCGGGCGCGCCGGCGGCGGGGGTGCGTGGTGCGAGCCCGCGCGCGCTCATCGCGCTGGGGGCCGTCGCGGTCCTGGCTACCGCGATCGCGGGCTGGGCGCTGATGCGTCCGGCACCCGAGCCGCGCGTGACGCGTTTCCCGCTGCTCCTGCCCGAAAGCCAAGCGCTGACCAGGGGCGCGAACGGCACGTTGGCCACTCTGACGCCGGATGGCCGTACGCTCGTCTACGTCGCCGGCGAGAACGCGGAGCGGCGCCTCTGGGTGCGCCCGCTCGATCGGCTCGACGCCACGCCGCTGGCCGGCACCGAGAGTGCGGTCAATCCGTCGGTGTCGCCCGACGGCACACGCATCGCCTTCCTCACGGCGTCGAGCCCGCGCGCCCTCAAGGTCGTGCCGCTCGCGGGAGGGCCGGTCCTCACCCTCACGGACTCCCTGGTGGACAACGGCGGCGTCTCATGGGGGACCGACGGCTACATCTATTACGACGGTCACCTCGAGGGCGACGGCATCGCGCGGATCAAGGAGACCGGGGGATCACCCGAGATCGCGTCACGACCCGACTCGAGCCGCGGCGAGACCTTCCACAACATGCCGAGTGCGCTTCCGGGTGGCCGTGGTGTGCTGATACGCAGCCGGAAGGCGGTCGCGACGGGACTCCTGTGGGAGATCGCGGTGCTGGACACCCGCACGGGGACCCACACCATCGTCGTCCCCGGCGTGAGTGCGACCTACATGGAGAGCGGTCACCTGCTCTACGTCACGCAGGAGGGGATGCTGATGGCGGCGCCGTTCGACCTCCGCGGACTTCGCCTCTCCGGCGAGGCCGTGCTTGTCGGCGACGGCGTCGCCGTCGGCAGCTCCGACAAGATCACCATCTCCGCGTCACGCGATGGTTCGCTGGCCTACGTCGCGGGCTCGGCGCAGAACGCGAATCGGGAGCTGGTATGGGTCAGCCGCGACGGCGTCGCTCGCGCCGTGGACTCCTCGTGGTCTGGTGTGATGACGGGACGCCCCGTGCTCTCGCCTGACGAGCGCGCGGCGGCCGTGACCGTCGGTGGGGCGTCGGGCGCGCAGATCTGGGTGAAGCAGCTCGACCGCGGCCCGGCGACACGAGTGGCGAATCTCGGTGTCACGCCGTCATGGACACCCGATGGGAGATCCCTGCTGTTCGGCACGCCCGGCGGCGGGCCACTGCAGACGGTCCCTGCCGATGGGAGCGTGCTCCCGTCGAGCATCCCGGGCCGAGGCGCGTCGCCGCAGCTCTCGCCCGATGGCCAATGGGTGATCTACGGCCGGAACGGCGACATCTTCGGCCGGCGCACCTCGGGCGACACCGCGGAGGTGCCGCTCGTGCAGGATCCCGGCACGCAGCAGGTCGACGCGCTCTCCCCCGACGGTCGTTGGCTGGCGTACGCCTCGGACGAGACCGGGACGTATCAGGTGTACGTGCGCCCGTTCCCGGACACCAAGGTGGCCAAGCGGCAGGTGTCGACGAATCTGGCATATACGCCGCGCTGGTCGCGATCGGGGCGTGAGCTGTTCTATTTCCAACGGGACGAGAATGACTTGCCGTGGCTCTGGGCCGTGGATGTGGTCCCCGGGACCGCCTTCACGACCGGCACACCCAAGAAGCTCTTCTCGATCGTACCGTACTTTCCGACCACCACCGCGTTCTTCGACGTGAGCGCGGACGGGCAGCGATTCCTGTTCACGCGCTTCGTGGGGTCGGGGGCTGGAGTCGCGGCGCAGGAACGGATCGTGATCGTGCAGCACTTCACGGCGGAGATCAGGGCCAGGGTGCGCTGACCGTCGGTCCGGGCGAAGGAGCGAGGAGCGAGGGGAAATATCGAGGGGCGAGGGAAAGGGGGAGGGCGCAAGTGAAAGTGCGAGCGGAAGGGCTCCTTCCGCTCGACCCTTCCCCTCGGCCCTCCCCCTTCCCCTAGAGTCCTCGCTCCTTCCCCTCGCTCCTCGCTCCTTCGCACGACCCCCCGCTCAGTCGATCCGTCCTCGCCTCAGCATCACGACCGACGGCACCGCCACCGCCGGCGCCCCATGCTCCCCATGCGCCGCGTCCGCTCCAGCGCTCTCGGTCCACGCGACCGACACGCTCCCGTTCGCCAGCGCGACCGTCGGGAATCCCGCCGAGCGCGCGGCCGTGCTCACGCGCTGCACCGCGCCGAACCGGCGCCCGCCATCGCGCGAAACCCGCATCAGCACGGCGGGCACGCCGCCCTCCGTCCGGTCCCACGTCGCCACCACGATCTCGCCATCGACCGCGAGCTGCACGTGCGACGCGCGCGTGCCCGCCTCGTCGTCGAGCGACACCGGGGGACCGAAGCGCGCGCCGTCGTCCGAACGCGCATACCACACGCCAGCGCGGCCCTCCTTGCCGGTCCACCACGCCACATGCACGCGATCACCCGCATCGGCGACCAGCGCCGGGCCGGCGTGCGGACAGGCGTCGAACACCCAGTCGTCCGCGTGCACCCGCTCCGGCGGCGAGAAGGTCGCGCCGCCGTCGGTCGAGCGCGCGACGACCACGTCGCGCACGTTCCCCGGCAGCACCTCGCGCCACGCGATCCACACCCGGCCCGACGGACGCGAGGCGATCGCCGTGCGGCAGCAGGGACAGGCTTCGCGCGGGCTGAGCGCGAGGTTGCGCAGCCAGCGCGTCCCGCCATCGAGCGAGCGCGCGAGATACGCCGCCGAGGTGCCGCTGCGGCCGTCGAGCCAGGCGGCGATGAGCGCGCCGTCGGCGCTCGCGTGGAACGCATGGAAGTTGTGCGACCCGAACACGAGCGTATCGTCGGTCACCGTCACCGGTGCGTCCCAGGTGCGGCCGCCATCGGTGGAACGGGCTTCGCGCAGCGCGGCCACCGGCCACTCGGCGCCGGGGAGCTCGCGTTGCAGCACATAGAGCACGTGCAGCGCGCCGTCGGTCGCCCACGCGAGCTTGGGCGGCGCCTCGCCGTGCGGCGTGATCGGGCCGAGCGGGTCCACCACCCGCGTGGGGGGCGCGCTGTCCACGCGCACGAAGAGGCCACCGCGGCCCGAGGTCGAATCGTCCACCACCCACGCGACGGCCTCGCGACCGTCGGCGGCGACGGCGAACATCGGGGCTGCCCCGATGTCCGCCGTGGCCGTGAGCGCCTCCGCCCCTTCCCACGCGACATCCGCGGCGGACTCACACGAGCAGAGCAGGCCGACGAGGGCGGCCGCGCGGAACGAACGGAGGCATCTCATCAGCGGGTCCAGCGCAGGCCAGCGTAGATCGCGCGACGGTCGGCCGGCTGGAAGAACCGCCCATTGCCGTCATCCACCGTGACCGCGGCGGAGTAGATCTCGTCGGTGAGGTTCTGCCCCGACACGAACACGGTGAGCCCGAGCGACGGCACCAGGTACTCGGCGCGCAGCCCGACGGTCATCCACGCGTCGTTCTCGACGGTGTTCGCGCTGTTCACGAAGTACGACGACGGCACCCACTCCACGGCCGGCGTCACGCTGAAGGCGGCACCGAACCGGATCCGCAGGTCGGCGACGAGATGGTGCTCCGGCGCGCCCGGCAGGCGATTGCCCGCGAACGCCGAATCGGTCACGTAGGTGAAGTCCGACCAGGTGTAGCCGAGGCGGAGCGTGCTGCGATCGGCCACCTGCCACTGCACCGCCGCCTCCACGCCGCGATGCCGCGTCGCATCGACGTTGCGGTACGACGGGACCGTGAAGGGCGCGCCGACGAACGGCGGGACGTTGATGTTCACCAACTCATCGGTGAGCTCCACGTCGTACGCCGCCACGTCCCACGTGAGCGCACCGCGACGGCCGCGCACGCCGATCTCGTACTGCCACGCCGACTGCGCGTCGAGCGGCAGGAACCCGCCCACACCACCGAAGCTCGTGAGCTCGACGAAGATCGGCGGTTCGACCGTGCGGCTCGCGTTCGCGTACCACTGCGTGCCCGAGTCGCGCCGGTAGATCGCCCCGATGCGCGGCGAGACGGGGGTGAAGGTGCGTTCGTCGGACTGGTCGCCGTTCGAGACGAAGTCGTCCTCCACCGTGCGGGTCGCGCGCTCCATGCGCACGCCGGCGACGAGCGTCAGGCGCGGCGTCACCGAGAGCGCGTTCTCCGCGTACACCGCGAGGTTGGTCGCCTTGTCCTGCTCGTCGCGCGTGAGCGCGCCGTGTTCGCCCACGACGTTCACATACTGGCGGTTCCGCATCGACTCCGTCGCCGGCTGGAAGCCGAGCGTGAAGCGGTTCGCCCGCGCGCCCATCGCGGCGGTGTTCTCGTATCGGAACTCGGCGCCGAAGTCCTGACTCTGCTGGTTGATCACCTCGAAGATCGGGTGGTCGATGTCGCGGTACTGCATGTAGGGTGCGATGTCGAGCCGCTGCGTCGGGGTGAGCTGCACCCGGTACTGCACGCCCACGTGGTGGAGGTCATAGGCGCGGCCCCACCGGTCGGTGCGGTTCGCCGCGGTCGCCACATCCGGCGTCGCGGCGAGCTCGGCGGCGGTGAGGCTGCCGGGCAGTTCCTCGTCCACTCGGGCGAAGAAGTAGAAGGCGCGCAGGCTCGACCGCTCCGAGGGCGTGAGGCCGGCGTGCAGGTTGATCCGGTCCCGCGACTGCCCCGACCAGTCGCGGAATCCGCCGATCGCGGTGCGCGCGTAGCTCGCGTAGAAGTCCTTGCCGTCGCTCGCGCCGCCGCCCTCGACCTGCGTCTTCAGGTACCCGAACGATCCGCCCTCGGCGAACGCGGCCGTGCGCGGCGCGGTGTGACCGGTCTTGGTCTGCAGGTCGATCGCGCCACCGAGGGTGGAGCCGCCGAACCGCAGCGCGTTCGCGCCCTTGTGCACCGCGATCGCGTCGGTGGTGAGGAGTTCGAGCGACTCGAAGTCGGTGAATCCGTCGGCATTGCGATAGGGCATGCCGTTCACGAGCAGGTTCACGCCGCGCGCATGGAAGTTGTTGCGCAGGCCGGACCCGCGGATGGAGATCTGCGACTCGTCGGCCGCGCCGAAGCGCGGCTGCACGTAGACGCCCGGCACGAAGCCGAGCACGTCCTTCAGGTTCGCCTGGCGCGTGCGCCGGAGTTCCTGCGCGGTGACGAGCGCGGTCGCGCCCGGCGTGAGCCGCAACGCCTCACGGGTCTCGTCGAGATCACTCGACGTGCCGATGACGGTCACGGCGGAGAGGGACGCCGCGTCCATCGCGACATCGACGACGGTCTCCTGGCCGGCGGTCACGGTGACGGACGCCGTGCGACTGACGAAGCCACTGCGGCGCACTTCGAGGCGATGGGCGCCGACGGCGATCCCGTTGACGGCGTAGCGACCATCGACGCCGGTCTGCGCGACCGGATCAGCGCCGTCGAGCGCGATCCAGGCGCCGGCGACCGGCCGGCCGTCGGAGGCTGTGACCGTACCGCGAACGCCACCGGTGGTCTGGGCCGCGAGGTGCAGTGGGAGGAGGAGGACGAGGAGCGCGAGCAGCGACAGGGCGCGCGCGGACGCGCGCCCGAGAGGGCGTCGGAGAGACATGGATTGGGAAGCGGGAGGAGGACCCGGCCGCCCAAATGGACGACCGGAACGACGACAGCGCGATCAGGCCTGTGCGTTCGTGGGCGGTCCGCTCGCCAGCGGCTGCCGATGCTCCCAAGCGGTGACGGGCGCGACGCGCG
>JADJNZ010000012.1 GCA_016714015.1 Gemmatimonadota bacterium | reverse complement strand
GACGGTGAAGGTCGCGGTGCCGCCGGAGAGCAGCGTGACGCTCGCACTGATGTTCCCGCTCCCGCTCGCCGGGCAGCTGGAACCGGCGCTCGCGGTGCAGGTCCAGGTCGCGCCGGTGAGCGCCGCCGGGAAGTTGTCGGTCACCGTCGCGCCGGTCGCCGTCGACGGCCCCGCATTGGACGCGACGATGGTGGGTGACCGTGCCACCCGGTTTCACGCCCGTCACGCTGTCGGTCTTGGTGATGCCGATCGCCGTCGGCGTGATGACCGTGTTGGCGTCGGTCGCCGAGTTGTTGCCGGCGGATCGTTCACGCTTACCGGGGCCGCGATCGTCGCGGTGGTGGAATCGTCCCCGAGCCGCTCGCCGTCGCCGTCACCGTGGAACGTCGCGGTGCCGCCCGAGAGCAGCGTGACGCTCGCGCTGATGTTGCCGCTCCCGCTCGTTGGGCAGCTCGACCCCGCGCTCGCGGTGCAGGTCCAGGCCGCGCCGGTGAGTGCCGCCGGGAAGTTGTCCGTCACCGTCGCGCCGGTCGCCGTGGACGGCCCGGCGTTCGACGCCGACGATCGTACGGTCACGGTGCCGTTCTGGTTTCACGCCCGTCACGCCGTCGGTCTTGGTGATCGACGATCCGCCGTCGGCGTGATGACCGTGTTCGCGTCGGTCGCGCTGTTGTTCCCCGCGGCGGGTCGTTCACGCCCACCGGCGCGGCGATCGTCGCGGTGGAGATGGTCCCCGACCCGCTCGCCGTCGCCGTCACGGTGAAGGTCGCCGACCCGCCGGACAGCAGGTTCACCGACGTGGCGAGATTGCCCGACCCGCTCGCCGCGCAGCCGAGCCCGCCGTCGCGGCGCAGGTCCAGGTCGCGCCCGTCAGCTGCGCCGGGAAGACATCCGTCACCGTCGCGCCCGTCACCGCGCTCGGGCCCGCGTTGCTCGCCACGATCGCGTAGGTGACGGTGCCGTTCTGGTTCACGCTCGTCACGCCGTCGGTCTTGGTGACCGAGAGGTCCGCCGTCGGCGTGATGACCGTGTTGCCGTCGGTCGCGAGGTTGTTGCCCGCCGGGTCGTTGACGCCCACCGGCGCGGCGATCGTCGCGGTGTTCGAGATGGTGCCCGACCCGCCGCCGTCGCCGTCACGGTGAAGGTCGCCGTGCCACCACTCAGCAGGTTCACCGACGCGGCGAGGTTGCCGCTTCCGCTCGCCGGGCAGACCGAGCCGGCGCTCGCCGTGCAGGTCCACGTGGCGGCCGTCAGCGACGCCGGGAAGTTGTCCGTCACCGTCGCCGCCGTCACCGCACTCGGCCCCGCGTTCGACGCGACGATGGTGTAGGTGACGGTCCCACCCTGATTGACGCTCGTCACGCCGTCGGTCTTGGTGATCGCGAGATTCGCGGTCGGCGTGATGACGGTGTTGTTGTCGGTCGCGCTGTTGTTGCCGGCGGGATCGTTCACGCCCACCGGCGCGGCGATCGTCGCGGTGTTCGAGATCGTCCCCGATCCGCTCGCCGTCGCCGTCACGGTGAACGTCGCCGTGCCGCCGGAGAGCAGATTCACCGAAGCGGCGAGATTCCCGCTCCCGCTCGCCGGGCACACCGACCCGGCGCTCGCGGTGCAGGTCCACGTGGCACTCGTGAGCGACGCCGGGAAGTTGTCGGTCACCGTCGCCGCCGTCACCGCACTCGGGCCGGCGTTCGACGCCACGATCGTGTAGGTGACCGTGCCACCCTGGTTCACGCCCGTCACGCCGTCGGTCTTCGTGATGCTCAGGTCCGCCGTCGGGGTGATGACGGTGTTGTTGTCGGTCGCCGAGTTGTTGCCGGCCGGATCGTTCACACCCACCGGCGCGTGATCGTCGCGGTGTTGGAGATCGTCCCCGACCCGCTCGCGTCGCCGTCACCGTGAACGTCGCGGCGTGCCGCCGATGAGCAGGTTCACCGACGCCGCGAGATTCCCGCTCCGCTCGCCGGGCAGCGCCGACGACCCGGCACTCGCGGTGCACGTCCACGTCGCACCCGTGACCGACGCCGGGAAGTTGTCGGTGACCGTCGCCGCCGTCACCGCACTCGGACCTGCGTTCGACGCCACGATCGTGTACGTCACCGTGCCGTTCTGGTTCACCCCGGTCACACCGTCGGTCTTCGTGATCGCGAGGTTCGCCGTCGGCGTGATGACCGTGTTGTCGGTCGCGCTGTTGTTGCCGGCCGGATCGTTCACGCCCACCGGCGCCGCGATCGTCGCGGTGTTCGAGATCGTCCCCGAGCCGCTGGCCGTCGCCGTCACCGTGAACGTCGCCGTCCCGCCGCTGAGCAGGTTCACCGAGGCGGCGAGATTGCCCGACCCGCTCGCCGGACAGACCGACCCGGCGCTCGCCGTACACGTCCAGGTCGCACCCGTCAGCGCCGCCGGGAAGTTGTCGGTCACCGTCGCCGCCGTCACCGCGCTCGGTCCCGCGTTCGACGCGACGATCGTGTACGTCACCGTCCCGTTCTGGTTCACCCCCGTCACGCCGTCGGTCTTGCTGATCGACAAGTCCGCCGTCGGCGTGATGACCGTGTTGTTGTCCGTCGCGCTGTTGTTCCCCGCGGGATCGTTCGTTCCCACCGGCGCCGCGATGGTCGCCGTGTTGGAGATGGTCCCCGACCCGCTCGCCGTCGCCGTCACGGTGAACGTCGCCGTACCACCCGAGAGCAGGTTCACCGACGCGGCGAGGTTGCCGCTGCCGCTCGCCGGGCAGACCGATCCCGCACTCGCCGTACAGGTCCACGTGGCACCCGTGACCGACGCCGGGAAGTTGTCGGTCACCGTCGCCGCCGTCACTGCGCTCGGGCCGGCGTTCGACGCGACGATCGTGTACGTGACCGTGCCGTTCTGATTGACGCCGGTCACCCCGTCCGTCTTGGTGGATCGACAGGTCCGCCGTCGGCGTGATGACCGTGTTGTTGTCGGTCGCCGAGTTGTTCCCCGCCGGGTCGTTCGTCCCCACCGGCGCCGCGATCGTCGCCGTGTTGGAGATCGTCCCCGAGCCCGACGCCGTCGCCGTCACCGTGAACGTCGCCGTGCCGCCGCTCAGCAGGTTCACCGACGCCGCGAGATTCCCCGACCCGCTCGCCGGGCAGCTCGAGCCCGCGCTCGCGGTGCACGTCCAGGTCGCCCCCGTCAGCGACGCCGGGAAGTTGTCCGTCACCGTAGCCGCCGTCACCGCGCTCGGACCCGCGTTCGACGCGACGATCGTGTACGTCACCGTACCGTTCTGATTGACGCCCGTCACACCATCGGTCTTGTCGACGAGGTCGGCCGTCGGCGTGATGACGGTGTTGTTGTCCGTCGCCGTGTTGTTCGCCGGCGTCGGGTCGGTCGTGCCCACCGGGACCGTCACGGTCGCCGTGTTGGTGATCGTCCCCGCGCCGCTCGCCGTCGCCGTCACGGTGAAGGTCGCCGTCCCGCCGTTCAGCAGGTTCACCGACGCCGCGAGGTTCCCGCTCCCGCTCGCCGGGCAGCTCGACCCCACGCTCGCGGCGCAGGTCCAGGTCGCGCCCGTCACGCTCGCCGGGAAGTTGTCCGTCACCGTCGCCGCGGTCACCGCACTCGGCCCCGCGTTCGACGCGACGACGTGTACGTGAGCGTCCCGTTCTGGTTCACCGCCGTGACGCCGTCGGTCTTGGGGCGATCGCGAGGTTCGCCGAGGGATCACCGCGGTGACGTCGTTCGCGCTCACGTTGTTGCCGTTGAGCGTCGCCGGCTCACCGCCGCCCGACACCCGCGCCCGGTTGGTCACGCTCGTCGCGGCCGCGGCCGCGACGCCCACGGTGAGTGATCGTCGAGGTGCCACCGTTCGCCGCGATCACCGTCGCCGAGGTGCAGGTGACCACCTGACCCGCCGCCGCACAGGCGAAGCCGCCGCCCGTTCCCGAGACGAAGCTCAGCCCCGTCGGCAGGGTGTCGAGCACCGTCACGGTGCCGGCGCTCGCCAATCGACCCTGGTTCGTCACGACGAGCGAGTACACGCCGTTCACGCCGACGGTGAAGCTCCCCGTGGGACTTCGCGATGATCAGGTCGGTCTGCGCGATGACGGTCGTCGGGTCCGACGCGAGGTCGTTGCCCGTGAGCAGGCCGTGCCCCGTCGGTTGCGTGCCGCCGCTCGTGCGCGCCGTGTTGGTGACCGTCGCCGCCGCGGTCCCGCTCACCGTCGAGGTGATGGTGACCGCGGGGTACGCCCCGCCCGAAGCGAGCGCATCGGAGCGCGTGCAGGTCACCACCTGGCCCACGATGCCGCAGGTCCATCCCGTGCCGGTCGCCGCCGTGGGCGTGAGCCCGGCCGGGAGCGTGTCGAGCATCGTCACCACGCCCGACGTCGCGACGTTGCCCGAGTCGAGCACGGTCACCGTGTACTGCGCGTTCGTCTGACCTTGCGTGAAGTTGCCGACGTGCGACTTGGTGATCCGCAGGTCCACGGCGAGCACGCTGCCGAGGTCGCCGATGTCGAAGCCCGTGGTGAGCAGCGCCGTCGCCGCGCCGCCGCCGAGCGGGACCGAGTAGATGATCGAGCTCGTCGCCGAGTTGGAGACGAGGAGCCGCCCCTGCCGATCGAAGGCCGCGCCGGTGGCCGTGCCCGCCATGCCGGTGATCGCGAAGCCGGTGGCCGCGCCGCCCGCGAGCGGGATGGTGTAGACCGTCGTCCCGATCACGGCGTAGAGCGTGCCGTTCGGCGCGAACGCCATGTCGCCGCCACCCGAGGGGATCCCGGTGATGGCGCCGCCCGCCACCGTCGCCGCGCCGTTCACGAGCGAGATCGTGTAGCGCTGCGTCGAGGCGGTGTTCATCGCGGTGCAGCGTGTACCGGCCGCGTCGAACGTCAGGCGCGGGAGGTAGGCACGCCGCCGGGGGGCCCGAGGAACACCGGCGCCGTCGCCGGCGTGTTCGGGTTCCAGGTGAAGACGGAGTCGTTGCCCGCGGTCCCGGCGATGAACGCCATGAGGTCGTTCGGTGGTCCGCTGCGCGAGGGGAGGCCTTCTGGCCGCCCGACGAGTCCGGTGTAGACGGTGACCGGCAGCCCCGTCGCGAGGCCGATCGCGCGGATGGTGTTCTGGTGATGCTATAGACGTAGAGCTGCGCCTCGGCGGCGCGCGTCGCGCCCACCATCGACAGCACGCCCAGGAACGCCGCGACCGCCGTCGCGCGACAACGCGCGAACCGGTGGAGCCAGCGACCGAGGAGCGACGGGAGCGCGGTCAGGCCGCGGCTCCCTGGCGGTGGCGGGGATTGCTCACGCTCGGATTATCACATTCTCCGAGTGTCAAAAAAAGGAAGCGGTGTCACATTCTTTCACGAAGTGACGGTGCCAAAATGTCGCGCCCGCCCCCTCACGCCCGGAGTCCGTGCACCTCGGCGTGGTCTCCCAGCGTCACCGATCCGCGATCCCTCCAGTGCGCCCTGGTCCCCTGATCATCGAGTCGGTCAGGACGCAGGAGATCAATACCGACCGGTCCCCTGACGATACGTCGCGCAGCGTGCAGTTGGTGACCGTGCTCCCCGCCCCGATCACCACGTTGGGACCGAGGATGCAGTCGGTGACGATCGCCCCGTCCTCGATGCGGACCGGGTCCACCACCTCGACGTTCTTGAGACCCCGATTGGGGATCGAGGCCCGCCCTTCTCGAGCATCGTGCGGTTGGTCTCGAGCAGCGTGTCGAGCTTCCCGCGTCGTACCAGCCCTCGACATCGACCACGCGGATCTTCGCGCCCTTGTCGATCATGTACTGAAGGCGTCGGTGAGGTAGAACTCGCCCTTGTTCGTCGGCTGCTTGAGCACGTGCGCGATGCCCTCGTACAGCAGCTGCCAGTTCTTGATGTAGTAGAGCCCGATGTTCGCCCGCTTGGAGATGGGCGTGCTCGGCTTCTCGACGATCTGCGTCATGTGGCCGTTGGCGTCGGTCACCACCACGCCGAAGCGCTGGTAGTCCTCCACCTCCTTGGTCCAGATGATGCCGTCGTCCGTGGACGTCTCGACGATCGAGAGGTCCGCGTCGAAGATCGTGTCCACGAAGATGATGAGGACCGGCTGATCGACATGCGCGCGCGCGAGCTCCACCGCGCCGGCGGTGCCGTCCTGCACCTTCTGCTCGACGTAGACGCCCGGGATCGCGTACGTCGCGCGGGCGTGCTTCTCGACCGTCTCCTTCAGGTGCCCGGTGATGTAGACGACCTGCTCCACGCCCTTCAGGCGCGCGACGTCGTCCATCACGTAGTCCATCACCGGCTTGCCGGCCACCTTGAGCATCGGCTTGGGCACGGTGTGCGTGTGCGGGCGGAGGCGGGTGCCCTTCCCGGCCAGCGGGATGATCACTTTCATGGGTTGCTCGTTCCTTCGCGGCCGTAGCGGTCGGTGAGGCGCACCACGTCGTCGAGGTGCGGGGTGGAGGCTTCGAGGATGTCGCAGTCGGTCACCGCTTCCATCTGGTGGATGGTGCCCGGGGTGTTGCGGTAGCTCTGCCCCGCCTTGAATGGGACCTCCCACGAGCCGGTCGCCTTCCTTGATGCGGCATCATCTCGCCGCGCAGGAGGTACCGTCCGTCCTTCATGTTGTGGTACTGGAGCGAGACGCGTGCCCGGCCTTCACGTGGAGCACCTTGCCCACGTAGTCCTCGGTGATGGCCCAGATCGTCTCGTGGCCCCACGGCTTCTGCACGAATCGCACATCGAACCAGCCGGCCTTCGCGGTCATCTCAAGTCCCCTTGGGGGTGGCGGCGAGGCTCGACGGCGTCGTCACGCACGCCGCGATGCACTGCCCGCACCCGGTACAGGCCGCACCCACCACGGGGCGGCCACGCTCATCCAGCCTGAGTGCGTCCTCGCCCACCGGGCAGACCCGCAGCGATCCCGCATTCCACGTCGCGCCAGGTGATGCAGCGCCCCTGGTCGACCATCACCTCCGCCATCCGCACATCGCGCCAGCCCCCGGCACCTCCAGCGCCGGCGTCGCGGGCCGTCGCGCAGGGCATCCCCTCGCACATGATGCATGCCGTCGCGGCCACGTCGAGCACCGGCGTCCCCGTCGCGAGCCCCGCCGACGGCGGGAGCATCGTGATCGCGTGCACAGGGCACACGCTCGCGCACTCCCCGCACCGCGTGCACGCCGCCACGAACGCCGGTTCCGGCAACGCCCCCGGCGGACGGACATGCACGCCCGGCGCCACGCGGTCGCTCAGCGCGTCCACCGCTTCGCGGAGCGCGCGCTGCAGTCCCTGCGTGAAGAACCCCCGCCGGTCGAGCCGGTCGCCGTCGTCAGGCGCCATCGCGGATAATTGACGAGTGAAGGGGTGAAAAGGACAAAGGGGGGCTTGGACGGCCGGCGACTGGAATCGAACGTTCCGCGCCGTTCGCGGGGGACCCGCCCAGCCTCGCCTGGGTCTATCGGAGCAGGAGGTCGAAAGCAAGCTTTGGGCAGGGACGGGCCGGTGGACGACGGACCGACGGGGCCGGGCCCGCGGGGCTGCGTCGTCTTGGGTGTCGAATAGGGGCTGTCCACGCAGATGGACCCGATTGGATTAGTGGGGGGCGTCAATCTCTACGGATACTCAAGCGGAGATCAAGTCAACCATTCAGATCCTTTCGGACTGCGCGATGACATCACTTACGACGTCTATGGCAAGGAGATCAGTCGTGTGGTGAACGGAGAGCCCGATCGCTGGTTCCTCAAGCTCGGAGGTCGGACCTATCGGTTGGACTACGCGCTCAAGGAGTCTTCGACTCCGTATCAGGTGCTCGAGCGAGAATCCGATTTCGACCGCATCGCGGTTCTGATGGCAGACGACGCTCCAGTCTTCACGAATCGCGTGGCAATCGCAGCCATCTGCGCCCGCGAGGGGCGCTCGACTTCACACGACTCCTCAAGGATCGCAGCCTCTTCAACGCAGGAGGTGGCTGAATGACGCACAAGCACGCCGTCGGAAACCTCGCGTGGGGCATCTACATGCGCTCCGCCGGATACACACTTCAGACCGCGCTCAGGGGAGCAGCGGCGCAAGGCGCCACCACCGCTGGTGGAGAGGACTCTCTCGACCAACAGATGATCCGCGGCGCGTTCTGGTACCCATGACTGCCATCGTCCGCGATCGCGAACCCGTCATGGCGGGACTGCGCGTAGGAACCGCGCTTGGGCTCGTCTTCTTGGTGGCGGTGTTCACCGTCCTTGCCCCGACTCCGGACCTTCGCGCGAGGATCGACTTCCTGCTCGATGCAGACGGAGTTGGACTCAATGTGGTTCTGGTCGCCCTGCTAGGTTCGTCTGGGGCTGCTTGGCTCTCTACGATCGGATCGCTGTCGTTCCGCTCATTCGCTGGCGTGGCGGTGGCAGCCGTCGCGGCGGTCGCGGTGCTGACCGCTGGCGCTGTCAGGAGACTTGTCCCAATGGTCGAGCATGTCGGAGCGCGATGGCTCGTTCTCGCGGGCAGTCTCTTGATCGCTCACATTCTGATCGAACGCCGAGGGAAGCACTGAATTGCCCCGGGCTCGCCGGAGTGGCGTTTCCAGCCTTTGGTGGTAGACATTAGCAGTCTCCACCAAAGGCTGGGAACTCCAGTCGCTGAGGGCCAGCGGCGGGCTCGTGTGATCGTGGCGAAGACTAGTTCAGACTAGCGACATACATCTGCATCGTTCGCGCCGAGGCGCGGTCTTCCTGCCGCGTCGACGTCCGCGAGAACCCGCCCAGTCCGTGCGGACCGAGGAGCTACAGACTCCAGCTAGGGCCGTCTAACGGCCTCTGGACCTGTCCGAACCGTCGGCGTCGTCGGTCGGGCTAGCGGCCGATTCACGGGAGGCTTTCTCGTCGAACTCGAGCCAGTCGCGGGTGCTCGCTCTTCGATGCTACAACCTGGGTCGTTGATGATGTCGCATCCACCGTCGGTCACGAAGATGTTCCGTTGATTGGCGATGCCAGCAGCACCGTTTGCGTCCGTGACACTCAGTTCGATGGTGCTGGGTGAGCTGATTCCACGCTGGGGTGACGATGCTCGAACCGCTGCCGTAGTAGCTACCGTTCACGGTCCAAGTGTACGAGTACGAGGGAGTTCCGTGCGCCACGCCGGCTGTGTAGCTGTTCGTGACCCACGGCATCACATACTCTGGCCCGAAAATCTCCACGGCGAGAGGCACGGTGATGTACCGTACGATGGTATACGTCGTATCGACCAGCTTCTGGTCGAGTCTAAGTGTGTGGGTTCCCGCGATCGTAGGTGTGACGGCGACAAGATAGAAATCCTTCCACGTGGTTTGAGGGACCCCATTCCAGTACCAGTCGTATCGGTATCCCATTGAGTCCGATCCGGCCACGAACTGCCAGACCGACTCGGTGCCGACCGCCCCTCCGCTCGGGCCACCGATAGTCCCAGGCGTGGCATCCAGAATCACGTCCGTCGCCGCTACGTACACACCCGAGTCACTCGCGTGAACGGCATCAGCTCTGTTCACTCGGGACCAGTATCGGATATCCAGACTGTCCCGCTCTAGCTTGCCGGACTGAGCAGGCCAACCAATACTGACTCCGAGTGGCAACTCGAACTCTTCGAACCAGACCCCGCCGACCTGCTTTAGGCCACCGCCTGCAATCGGCGCCCAGACACCCCCAGCTTGAACGGTATCAGCGCGCGCACCGCCGCCGGAGTATGCCGTGTTCTTGGTGGTGAACGAGTAGGACTGGCCCTCCACGCCGTGGTTGGCGTTCCCCGCAATGAGGAACTTGAACCGAACCGCGGCGTTGATCCTGTACGGTGCGGAATCGGTGCCAAGCTGGTACGTGCACGTGCTCAACTGCTCCGGGAGAATCAAGTTGGCACCGGGGACGACGCCGACAGTTTGAATCCAGTTGACCGACCCGCGGCTTTGGCAACGACCGCCAGACTGGTCGATGTTCGGCGGACGCTGTGGTGTCGAAATGCCCGCGCACCCGATCGCTAGTGCGCTGATGGCTCCTATGGTCACAAGGAGGCGAGGAAGGGACATCACGGATTCCTCCGCGCTACCGGTTCCCAGCGGACCGGGACGTCAGCTCGCCGCGTGATCGTAACTGTGGTTGGTGTGCCATTCACCGGGAAGCTGACTGTCTCCTCGCGCGGTTCGCCCGCATCATCCGGATTCGCGTCCAAGATTCGCAAGTCTCGTTCATCGTCCCACCACCCAACCGAGAGGTACGAGCGCGAGCGCTCCCGCCCACTGACGAGCCCCGCAATCTGTACCGACGAGTTCAGCGGAAACGTCCAAACCGCAGTGAACGGACTCCCGTGCTGCGCCAACCGCCGCAACCGAGGGATGTCACTGACAAGTACCTTCGAACGGTTGGCCGTCAGGACAGCTGCGTACTCCGGCGCTGCGGGAATGGTGGTGCCGGGCTTCACCCCCGTACTGAAGAAGTCGCCGGACTGTACCCCGTCAACGAAGCCGGATGCGTTGATGACCATGTTAGTCAATTCAACCGACACGGCAATCGCGACCTGCTGTTCGGACCCGCTGCACAGTCCCACTACCCAGGACGCACCCCAGGCATGTCGGTAGCCGGGATGCAGGTTCTCGGGAAACGGGTCGTATCCGGACTCCGCGAGATGCGCTCGCTCGCAGACGGCGAGGTTCGCCGCTACTGGCGCTCCACGGTCGTTGCTCGCATAGACCCTAAGGTCGTGCCCGAACGAGAACCAGTAAGCGGCCGCCAGCTCGCGCGCTCGAGTCTCGGTAATCCAAGGAACGTCGCTACCGATCGGTGCGTCGAACACGAAGTGTCCGTTCTCGTCGAGCTGAGCAGCGACGTCCGGCGTCAGCGCGGCCACTAGCTGAGCTGTGCTCACACGCGGAGCCACTGGAGCGTCGTCCGCACACGCGCTGACCAGCACCGAGGATGCGGCACCGACGATGCGAACCCATCGAAAGTTCCTGCTCATCCGATCCTCCGAGATATCCGAGTGGGGGCGGGGTTCTCTCATAAGCTGTTGCGAGGTACGCGACCTCGCAATGCCTGTCGAGCAACCACACTGTGATCGTGCCGATCGATGCCTGGCGCCCGCTCGTCGAGCGACCGTTGTCGGTCCCGTCCGAGTACGCGCCCATGCTCGCGCTTCTCATCTCCTCAGAATCGATCTGGAGTTCCCAGCCTTTGGTGGAGACTGCTTATGTCTATTACCTCTGCCAGAAGGGGAACCAGTGTCCGCGAAGCCCAAACCAGGAAGCGTCAGATCGAAGTATGAGTTCATGAAGGCACATCGAAAGGAGTTCGCCACTGAAGCGATGTGCCGCGTGTTGGGCGTGGCGTCGAGCGGATACTACGAGTGGCTCCAGCGCCCGCGCTTAGATCGCGCGATCGAAGACGAGCGTCTCCTGCGCCTCATTCGCGCGTCCTTCACGGCCAGCCAGGGCGTCTACGGTGCGCCGCGGGTGTTCCTGGACCTTCGCGAGGAAGGAGAGACGTGCAGCAAGCACCGCGTGGCGCGTCTCATGCGAGAGAACGGCCTGCGCGCACTGCACGGCTATCGCACTCGGCGTTGGGTCATCGGCAAGCCGGCGGTCCTCACGCCGCATCTTCTGAAACGACAGTTCACGGTCACGCGGCCGAACGTCGCGTGGGTGACGGACATCACGTACATCCGCACCTGGCAGGGCTGGCTGTATCTCGCGGTGGTGCTGGATCTGTTCTCGCGCAAAGTCGTGGGGTGGGCCGTCGCGCCGACCATCCATCGGGAACTCGTCCTTGATGCCGTCCTCGTCGCCGTGCAACAGCGGCGCCCGCGCGGAACGCTCATCCACTCCGACCAGGGCGTCCAATACGGCAGTGACGCGTGGCGACGCTTCTGTCGCACGAATCATCTGGTGCCGAGCATGAGTCGCAAGGGCTACTGCTGGGACAATGCTGTCGCCGAGTCCTTCTTCAGCAGCTTGAAGAAGGAGCGCATCAAGAAGCACATCTATCCGAGCCGAGAGCTCGCCCTTGCGGACATCGCAGCATACATCAAAGACTTCTACAACCCCACTCGGCGCCACAGCCATCTGGGGGGCGTGAGCCCCGAGCAGTTCGAGGCCGCGCATCATCGACGGCGGCGCGCTGTCCACTAAAGGCTGGGAACTCCACTGACCTGGGACACGATTTCCGCAAGGGCGAACTCTGTGCTCGGAGGATTCCTCTTCCCGAATCGCCGCGCTCGCCGGATGGGGGATTCACCCGCCACGGCTGCACATCAACGACGGGAAACGCGACCCTCTTGGTCGGATGCCCTGCTGCCCATCCCGCGACTCTTACCGCGCCGCGAACATCCGATCCCTCTACCGCCCCGGCGGCCGCTTCATGGACCCACCCAGTCGGGAACGGCATTGTTCCGAGCGCGCGCTCTGCGGCCTCACAGCCTCAGGCCCATCGCGCGGCCGTCCGCACCGAACAGGGCTAGCCTACCAGCGGTCCAACCCCGATCGCGAGGAAACCGAGCCCCGGATGCTCAACGAACTCCTCGGTCGCCGAAGCGATGTGCTGCATGACCGGCGCGACGGCGGCGGCAACGACGCCGCCGCCGTTCAGCCACACGACCTTCGGCGGAGGGGCACCAATCACGCCGAGCCTGAAGAAGTCCTCATCCTTCAGCAACCGAACCGCCACTACGCAGCCGGGATCGCCATCAGGCGACGCTCACGCTCCGCCGCGAAGGCGAAGCACGCAAGCAAGTCCTCATGCACCAGTTGCGGGAACTCGGCGCGGAGTTGCTCCTCTGACATGCCAGAGGCAAGATGGCCCAACACCTCACCTACCGAGATGCGCGTGCCGCGCACACACGGCTTTCCGAAGCGGACTTCGGGGTCCACGGAGATTCGGGCGAGGAGGTCCATATGAAGATTATGGGGCGCTAATCCACAGACCGCCACTCAGTCAGGTGGCGTCTGGAGGATGACTGGTTCAGCCGCGGCACGGTGTTTGGGCGGGTCGCTTCACGCGGTATGAGCCGATCATGGCGACGCTTCGGGCAGCACGCGGCCAGTTCGCGCCGGGCCGCGCAGGGAAGCGGCGCTACCGTTGGCGCTGAGATCACGGAGATTTCGAGACGACCCCAGGAGGCCCCGGATGGACTGGCGCGAGCACATCACCATCGACGCAGGACGGCAGGGCGGACAGCCCTGCATCCGCGAGACGCGGATTCCCGTCCACGTGATCCTGGACAGTCTTGCTTCCTGCGAGACCGAAGCGACCATCCTCGCTGAGTACCCATCCCTCACGCCGCTCCATATTCGCGCAGCGTTGGCGTTCGCAGCGGCGATCGCGCGCGATCGCATTCCACCGATTCCTTCCTGAGCATGCGCCCTTGGGGCGATGACGCCGCCTGGAACGAACAGTCGTAGGACCTACCCGCGAAAGCTGCTCGAATACGAAGGGGCGCCCGACCACTCTGGTCAGGCGCCCCTCTCCACACTCCGCGACCCCTACCGCGCCGCGATCAACCGATCCCGCAACCGCCCCAGCCGACGCTTCACCGACCCGTCCATCACGGTGTCCCCCACGCGCACCACCACCCCGCCGAGGATCCGCGGATCGACCGTCACGTGCGGCACCACCGTCTTCTTGAGCGCCTTGCCGAGCGCCGCGGTCATCGCCTCGCGCGTGGCCGCGTCGAACTCGCGCGCCACCGTCACCCGCGCATGCACCCGCCCCTCGGCCTCGTCCAGCAGGTTGTGGTACTCCACCGCGATCTCGGGGAGGAGCATCTGCCGGCGATTGGTCACCAGCTTCTGCACGAACCGCACGAAGTGCGGCGCGGCACCGGCGAGCGCCTTGCCGAGCACGGCGGTCTTCTGCGTGGCGCTCACCTGCGGCGCCTCGAGGAAGTGCCGCAGCGTGGCGTCACGCTCGACCGCGTCGCCGAGGGCGCTCACCGTCGCGCCCCAGCCGGCCGTGTCGTTCGCCTTGCGGGGCGAGGGCGAGCAGGGCCTCGGCGTAGTTGCGCGCGATCGAGGTGTCGCGCATCACTTGGCTCCGAGCGAGCCGAGGTACTGCTCCACGAGCGCGCGGTCCGACGCGCCATCGAGCTTCTGCCCGATGAGCTTGCCGGCGCCGGCGAGCGCGAGGTCCACGGCTTCCTTGCGGAGCTCGTCGATCGCCTTCGACTTCTCGCTCTCGATCTCCTTGCGGGCCCGCTCGAGGAGCTCGGCCTGCTGGGTGCGCGTCGCCTCCAGCATCTCGCCGCGCATCGCCTCGGCCGTCGCACGCCCTTCGGCGATGTAGCGCTGCGCCTCGGTGCGCGCGGCCTCGATCGCCGCCTTCTGCTCGGCGACGAGCTTGGCGGCCTCGGCGCGATCGCGCTCGGCGGCGGCCATCGCGTCACGGAGCGCCTGCTCGCGACCGTTCACGGCCTCGAGGATCGGGCCCCACGCGAACTTCCAGAGCCCGGCCCAGGAGGAGGACGAAGACGATGATCGTCCACGTCATCAGGCCGAGGTGCGGATCGAGCAGCCTGGGCTTCGCGCCCGCCTCGGCCGCGAAGGCCGGAGCAGCGGTCAGCGAGAGCAGGGCAAGAACAAGCAGCGAAGAGCGCATGTGTAGAGGGGAGGTATTGAGTCGTGAGCGAGGCGCTGTGCGGCCACCCCGCATTCATCCTTCAGCCTTCAGCCTGCATCGCGCAGGCGCGACCGCGGCGGCAAAGCCGCCGCGGTCACGCCAAGCACTTAGAACTTGCCCTGGATCTGGAACGCCACCACGACGCCGAACAGCGCCGCACCTTCGATGAGCGCCGCGAGGATCAGCGCCGCCGTCTGGATCTTGCCGGCCGCCTCGGGCTGACGCGCCATGCCTCGACCGCCTGGCCGCCGATGCGACCGATGCCCATGCCCGCGCCGAACACGGCGAGGCCGGCGCCGAGACCGGCACCGATGAGCGAAAGACCCTGGTTGTTGTTGGCGACGGTCTCAGCCGCGGCCTGGAAGAACGGGAAGAACGCCATTGGAAGAACCCTTGAGAGTGTGTCCTGCGATTGACCTGCGCGACCGGGTGGTCGCTCCCCGCCAACGGGCTTTCGCCCAGCGGGATTCGTCCGGCATTCGCCGAACTACGGATGGAGGTTGAAGGTGGAAGGATGAAAGTTCACCGCTCCCGACCTCAGTCTCCGGCCCAACACCTTCATCCTTCAACCTTCAGCCTTCATCTCAGTGATGCGCTTCGCGGATCTGCCCGATGAACACCGAGGACAGCAACGTGAAGATGAACGCCTGCAGGAACGCGACGAACAGCTCGAGCACCATGATCAGCACCGCCATGATCAGCGGCGCGCCGCTGATGAGGTTGCCGAACGTGAAGATCAGGCCCATGAGCGCGAGCACGACGATGTGACCGGCGGTCATGTTCGCGAAGAGACGTATCGCGAGCGCGAACGGCTTCGTGAGCTTCCCGATGATCTCGACCGGCGTCATGATGAGGAACATCATCGGCCGCATGACCATCGGCAGGTCGTTGTTCCAGTAGAAGATCGTGTTCAGGTAGCCGAGGCCGTTGGCGCGCATGCCGGCGATCTCGACCGTCACGAAGGTCATGATCGCGAGCATCGCCGTCACCGAGATGTTGCCCGTCGCGGTGGCGCCGTAGGGCACCAGGCCCAGCAGGTTGAGCGTGAGGATGAAGAAGAACGCCGTGAGCAGGTAGGGCACGAAGCCCTCGCCATGGTGCCCCACGTTCGGGAGGATGACCTCGTTGCGGATGTAGAGGATCATCGACTCGATCGCGTTCGCGAAGCCCTTCGGCGGATCGTTGCGGAGCGCGGCCTTCTTGTGCGCCCGGCCCACGGAGAACATCACCACGAAGAGCAGCGCCGCGCCGATCCACAGGAACACCACATGCTTGCTCGGCGAGAGGTCGATCTCGAGCGGCCCGACATGGATCGGCGCCCAGTGCGGCAGCGCGTACTCCTTGAAGAACGGAACTTCCAGTACGGCAACTCGATGTGGTCCGGAGTTGGTGATGTGCGGCGTGATGATGTCCACCGGGCCCGGCCTCGGCCGGCGGGCGCCGCATGGTCGCGCGGCCGGGGCGGCTGGCGTGCCGCGGAGTCCGCGACGGCGGTGGTCTGGGGCGCCGCGTGCGTCTCCTGCGCGCGCAGGGGCGCGACGGCGAGGAGGACGGCGGCGAGAGGGGCCAGCAGGCGGAACGATCCGGTCTTCGCGATTGCAGGAAGAGAGGCTCGACGATCATCGTGACGAACAGGAATCCGACCAGGCTCAGGAGGCCGGCCCGGAGGCCAACCCCAGCGCCGGGATCCCGACGAAGGCATGCACCATCACCACCGCGAAGCATCAGCGACCCCAAGCCCCATCCGGCGATCGGATTGGACTTCACGAAGGGCTTGGCGACCGCGTACGAGACGAGCTGCACCCCGAACGCGATGACCGCGCTGCTCCACACCGCCTTGGCCAGCTCCGTCCCGGGCTTCAGGGCAGTGATGCCCCAGGCCCCGCCGAAGATGACCACTGCCGCGAGGCCGGCGAACAGGAGGCCCCGCTTCACTGCTGCTGCCGCTCCCGCTTGGCCCGCGCTGCCGCTTCGTCGCGCTTCTGGTCGGCCATGAGGTTCCGGTACATCGAGTAGAAGGCCGCACCGGCGCCCGTGAAGACGCCCACGTACAGGAAGATCGGCGCCGTCCCCAACCTCCGGTCCAACCACTGCCCAGCGTAGAGGAAGACGACGATCGAGGCCGCGAACTGGATCCCCAGACAGGCGTACCGTCCGGCCGCCCCCATCGAGCGGGCCGACCCCGCCCTCCAACCTCGCCAGCGCTTCCGGCAGAGGCACCTCGGGCCGCGGTTCGGGCCCTTCGGACGAGCGGGGGGATTCGGCCATTCCAGCCTCGAATTCTAGGAGCTTGTGAAAAAAAGCGCAAGCGACGCGCCCACCCGGTCCTGAGGGGCGGAACTCACCTTCTCGGACCCCGGCCCGACACTAGCGAAAGGCACCCTTCGTGCCCTCGCGGAATAGTCCCTCCGGGCACCGCGTCGAAAGACGTACTCGGCGCGTTCGCGCCAGACCGGAATCACCCCATGCGCTGGACCCTTCGCCGGAAGCTCTCCGGCCTCGCCGCCGTCGGTGTCTTCGGCACCCTCCTCGTCGCCGCCGCCGGACTCACCGGCCTCCGCGCCGGCCAGCGCAGCGCTGCCGCCCTCGTCGCCGGCACCCGGCTGCAGCGCCAGCAGATGGACGTGGACATGATGCACGACGCCATCCGCGCCGACGTCCTCGCCGCCATCCTCGCCACCCGCGACACCGACGCCACCGCCCTCCAGGGAACGCGGACGGAACTCGCCGAGCACACCGCGCGCATGCGCGAGTCCGTGACCGGCATGCGCGGGACCACGGACCCCGCCATCAGCACCGCGGTCGCCGCCGTCACGCCGGTGCTCGACCGCTACCTCGCCTCCGCCGACGGCATCGTCGCCGGCCGCAGCGGCGACCTCCCCGGCTTCCTGCAGGACTTCGCCGCCCTCGAGCAGCCGTCGAGCAGCTCGGCGACCTCATCGCCGCCACCGCCACGCGCACCGAGCAGGAATCGGCCGCCCGGCTCGCTCGCTTCTCCTGGATCATGGGCACCGTCGCCCTCGCGGTGCCGATCGTCCTCATGGTCCTCGGGCTCTGGCTCGCCGGCCGCATCGCCGACACCGCGCACCGCGTCGCCCTGCGCGTCGCTCAGCTCGAGTCGAGCGCCGTGCACGCCCTCGGCGCCGCCATGGAAGCCCTCGCCGATGGCGCCACCGACCGCGCCGTCGCGCTCGGCGTCACTCAGGAGCCGGTGGACGGCGACGACGAGATCGCCGAGGTCGCGCTCTCGGTGAACTCCATCATCGCCCGCACCGCCGAGACCGTCGCGAGCTACGACCGCGCGCGCCCCGCCATCGACGAGGTCTGCGCCACCACCACGCGCCCTCACCGCCGCCGCGCGCGGGCGACCTCGCCGCCCGCGGGGACGCGGCCACTGTCCATGGCCGCTACGCCGCCATGGTCGAGGGCCTCAACGCGACGCTCGATGCGGTCGTCCTCCCCGTGCAGCAGGCCACCGCCGTGCTCGAGCGCATCGCCGCCCGCGACCTCACCGCCCGCGTCACCGGCGACTTCGCGGGCGACCATGGCCGCATCCGCGACGCCGTCAACGCCGCCGCCGACGCCCTGAGCGGCGCGCTCACCGAGGTGCAGCAGGCGACCGACCAGGTCTCCACCGCCGCCGAGCAGATCGCCGAGGCGAGCCAGCTGCTCGCGCGCACCGCCAGCGAGCAGGCGGCGAGCGTGGAGGAGATGACGTCGAGCATCCATGTGTCGTCGGCCGCGGCCAACGGTGTCGCCGAACAGGCGGGGCGCGCCGCCCAGGCGACCGCGCTCGCCACCGCGGGGCGCGAGGCGGGCGAAGCCTCCATCACGCGTCTCGCCGCGGCGGTCGCCGAGATCGAGCGCTCGGCGCTCGCCTCGGCCCGGATCGTGAAGGACATCGACGCCATCGCGTTCCAGACCAACCTGCTGGCGCTGAATGCGGCGGTGGAGGCCGCGCGGGCGGGCGACGCCGGCCGCGGCTTCGCGGTGGTGGCGGACGAGGTGCGCGCGCTCGCCATGCGCGCGGCGCAGGCGGCGCGGCAGACGGGGGACCTGATCCAGGAGAGCGTGGACCGCGCGAGCGCCGGGGCCGCGAACACGCGCGAGGCGGTGGAGCGGTTCGCCGCGATCGGCGAGCAGGTGACCGTGCTGGAGGGGCTGGTGGCGGGGATCGCACGGGCGAGCGACGACCAGGCCCGTGGGCTCGAGTCGCTGAGCGACGGCGTGGACCGGTTCAGTGCCGCGGGCCAGGACACCGCCGCGCACGCCGAGGAGACCGCGGCGGCGGCGGAGGAGCTGCATGGGCAGACGTCGATGACGCGGGCGATGGTGGCGACGTTCACGCTGCCGGGCGATGCGCGTCCGTCGCAGCACCCGAAATCCCGAACACACCCCGAACAGCGGTATCCACACCGCAGCCGCGGAGGGCGTCAGATTCGTGACCGGAGTCCAAGTGGCGATTCCAGAGCCACTTAGCCGTTACCTCCGATTTGACGAATCGTCATGGTGTTGATAAGTTCGAGTCGCAATGTTGGACAGCGGATGTCGCCCGCATCTGTATGTCCAGAACGCCGATCGAGACGCCCCGCCATGATCGCCAAGGTCCCCTTCACTCTGCTCGCCTCTGCCGTGCTCGCGTTCGCGTGCGGTCCGCGTGCGCGCAACGAGTCGATCGCGCGACGAGATGCAGCGCTCGACGCGCGTGATCCGTCGAAGCCGTTGGTGGCGACGCACTGCGGTGCGCGTGGAAGAGGAAGTGCACTTCGACTTCGCGGTGGTGAACGGAGGGAAGAAGAAGCTCGAGGTGGATTTCGCCGACGGCCGCACGCACGATCTCGTGGTGCTCGACTCGCTCGGACGCGAGGTGTGGCGCTGGAGCGAGGGGCGGCTCTTCACGCAGGCGATGCAGAACCGCGTGCTGCGCGCGAGTGATGCGCTTCGGTTCGATGAGGAGTGGGAGGCGCGCTGCCGGGGAAGTACACGGCGGTGGCGACGTTGGAGAGCAGGAACTATCGGACGGAGCAGCGGGCGGATTTCGTTGTCGCTGCGCGCTAACGGAGCATGACAGCGGAAGGGTGAAGGTCGAATGGAGAAGCGAGACCGGGCGGCCTGCGATGCGGGTCGCCCTTGTTTGTTGTGGGCACGGATACGCCAGTCGCGAGGGTGACTTACGGGTCGCACTCGAGGCACACAGGCCTTCACCACCCCACTCAGATAACTGTCAGGCTAGCACTGCATCGCCGGCTAGGGACCATCACCACCATCGGCCCCGGGTCGCCCGCGCGGCCTGGTACACAGCCACCCAGCCGCCGGAGAACCCGGGGCAGTTCAACTCCTCGACCCTTCCTCATCTGCACGACGCCGCTACCTGTGCCTCCGAGCTGTGCGTTGAGTCGTCAGGAGCGGCGCCGTCAACTTCTCATACGCGGCGAGGAGAAACTCAGCGCGCTCACGATCGGACTTGAAGGCAGTGGGGCGGTACAGCTTGTCGACAGCCCTATCCAAGGTCCGGTGCGCCCTGAGAAGAGTAGCGGGCATGAAGTCGGGATCGTACAGGTCAGCCAACGATGCCCCAGCATGCTTCGCTCGAGCATCCAGCACTGCCTTCGCTAACAGTGTGAGAGTCTCTTCAATCTCAGGGATAGGCCGCGCGGGCATGGGAAAGGTGTTGTAGACCACCCCGATGCCGTACTGGAAGTCGCTTTTGAGTCGACCGCTGACATGGCGAACCCATGCCATGTGCATAGCCGACGTGAGCAGCGCAAACTGCCAGTGCTGCGCATGCGTGAGAATGCGGACCTTGTTGCTGGGTATGACCGGTGGCTCGAGCCACGCAAGAGGGATGTACTCCCGTCGCTCAGAGCTCACCTCCGGGACGACGAGAAACGCCGAGTCGGGGACGACCTCTACATTGAACTTTGCTGGAAAGTCGGCAAGCGCCCTCGTGCTGGCGCGCTCGCTGGCGGCGCGAAACGATCTGACTGCCCGCATCCGCTCTACAACGTGTGGCATCTGTCGCAATTCCGCGGGCGCTGCGTTGCGGAGATCTAGAATCCATCGTTCACCGCCGTTGAGGTACTCCCGGGCGCCGATGAACGGGCGCAGGAATGCGGCTGCCTTGGGCTCGATCGCGAGGAATGCAGCGCGTTCCGCCCCATCGAAGATGTACTGGCCGTCGTCGATCGGCTGAGTGCCGCTGAGTAGGGCAGGTAGCCCATTCAACGATCTCGCGGCCTCTGAAACAACGAGGTGCGGATTCGAGAGCCGCGATGCGTCAAACAGGTAGGGAGAAAGCGCCGTGTGCTGGGTCTCCACAGGATCACCGTCTATGTCGTCGTAGGAGAAAAGGCGTCGCCTCGCCGGAGCTTGGGAAGCCAGCGAGAGCCCCAGAATGACCACGTGAACGTGTGCCTTCCCGCGAGCGTCCGATCCCCATGCGAACGTGCGGTGAGCGAAGGCGATCTCGAGCTTGAAGCGATCGAACAGCAGGGGCCACAACTGCGCCACCTGTTCGCCCTGAGTAATCGAGTTTGTCGCGACAAAGCCCGTTCGAATCGACACTCCCTGCATATACTGCCCAGCCTTCACGAACCAAGCGCAGACGAAATCGAGCGATCCCCCGGCACCGCCGAGCGCGGCGAGCGTTCGCACCTGCTCTCGCTGCACCGAGGACTGGAACTTCGAACCGATAAACGGCGGATTGCCCATAAGGAACGAGCACTCCGTCGGTGCGAGAACAGCGTTCCAGTCGGTCGCGAGAGCGTCAGCATTGTGGATGTGCGGCGACTTCTTGAGTGGGATGCGGACAAAGGACTTCCCGAACTCGAGACTCAGTCGGTTGTTCATCAAGTGATCCATCATCCAAAGCGCGGTTTCCGCAATGCGCGCCGGGAACTCGCCAATCTCGATCCCGTAGAACTGGTCAACGTCCACGAGCGACAGAATGCTTGCGTCCAACTCCATCTGATCTGCAGCCACGAGAGTGCGAATCTCGCTGATAACGGACATCTCGAGTAGGCGCAGCTCCCTGTATGCGATGATAAGGAAGTTTCCGCAACCGCAAGCGGGATCGAGGAAGGTCAGCGCCCGCAAGCGCGACTGGAACGCGGCCAAATCAGCGCGCTTCCTGTTGTCCTTGCGCTTCTTCAGTGCGCTGAACTCAGCGAGCAGCCCATCGAGAAAGAGAGGCTGGATGACCTTGAGGATGTTCTTCTCTGTCGTGTAGTGCGCGCCCTGAGCGCGCCGCTCCTCTTGATCCATGACGGACTGAAAGAGCGAGCCGAAGATAGCCGGGGAGATCTCCGACCAATCGAAGTCGCAGGCGTCGAGTAGCACCGGCGCCCGTTCGTGTCGAACGATGGATTGTGAGCGGCCCGTCGAAGAGCTGGCCGTTCACGTATGGGAACCGCGCGAGATTCTCATCCAGCTTCGCAGCGCGCTTGTCCTCAGGGGTGTTCAGTACCTGAAAGAGCTGCGCTAGCCACGGGCCGAGGTCAGTGCCGTCGCTGCGTGTGCGCGACTCGACTAGGTCGAGAAAGCTGTCGCGCGGCTCGAAGATCCCGGTATCATCGGCGAATAGGCAAAAGACGAGCCGCACCAAGAACTTCTCCAGATCGTGGCCGGTGTAGCCGTCCTTCTCGAGCACATCATGGAGTCTGCCTACAATCTCGGCCGCGCGAATGTTGACGGGGTCTTGGTCGCGAAACGTGTGCTTCTCCACTCCAATCAGAAACCCAAACTTCTCGACGTGGCGCGGCAGCTCCTCCAACGAAAAGCACGCGTGCTCATCCTCGTTTAGGTCGAACAGTTCGAAGGTCTGGAAGTCACTCACTAGGATGTATCGCGGAAGGTCAGCGTCCTTCAGGCCCGGGAAGTAGTCGAGGGCCTGAATCTTGGCTGCCTTAAGGTCGCGTCCAGCGCTTTCTGCTCGACGAGGAGCTTGCCCTTCCAGAACAGGTCGATGTAGCCGCGCCTCTCGCCGAGGTTTCTCACCGGCTCTTCAAAGCTCGCGACACGCTTTACGGGGACGCCGAAGACCTCGAACAAATCTCGATAGAACAGCTGAGTCTGTCCCTTCTCATACCCGTCGTTCGCCCACTCACGTGCGAACTCGGCTGCGCGAACACGGATCTCATTCCACGAAAGACGCATCTACGGCGGACCTCGCTCGGGTTTGATGGGCGGAACTGGCAAGGGATCCAGGGTCCGCGGAACAATCTACGTACTGTGCGGGCCGCCGCCGTGCGCGGGCTGAGGGCTTCGCCGACCGGCGATCTGACGAACAGAAGTGGCCCCGCTTCGTCGGACAGCCCGCTCTGTAGACGAGCGGGCTGTCCGAAGAACCTGGGCCACTTCATGATCCTTTCTGGCAGCTACTGATCGGGTGGATCAAATGCGCGAGTCATCACGTCACGCCACTTCGAGGGCACGTCGCCCCAAAGCGGCCCCCACTTGCAGGTCTCCCTGAAAGCGGTAAACGGCTTCTCACTCGCAGGCGCGGGGTATCCAAGTACGTCTTCAACGCACTCGGTTAGCCTCGCCACACTATCGTCGCCAACAATCTTCCGGATCGGCTCGTTGAACTGCGCGGCTCCTGGAGTAGCAGAGTCGAGGTCGTGAATCACAAATGGGTCGATGCTCAGGGCCTTCAAGTAGCGCGCCAATCCAATGATGGATGCCTTGCCGCGCGCCTTGATGACTTCTGTGTTTGACAGAACAAGCTGACGCGCAGCAGGGTCGAGCCGCTTCAGCGTCTCACGGATGACGATGTCTTCGGTGTCGCCTTCAACCACCACGACGCGCCTGGTGAAAAAGACCCGCGCGATGTAGTCGTCGACCCGCAGCAGCATCTTGACGTAGTCCTTGTCTTCATCGTGCAGAGCCGCAAATGCCTCCGTGACCGAGAAGGCTTGCACCTGATTGCTCCCCTGCCACTGCAAAACGGTTCAGCACCTGTCGCGGTTTGCGTGACAGGTCAATCAGAACGGCGAATGCGTGGTGGCGATGATCTGCGAATCGTGCCCGGAGTTCGTAGATGGTATCGCGCATCTGATTGGCTGCGCCGGGGTGCAGGTAGATCTCCGGCTCTTCGAAGCCGATGATGAGTGACCGAGCGCTCCCTTTGTCCTCTCGCTTCGCCACCCAGCGTTGCCGAAAGCGAAGCACACCGAACACGGCAGCTCGCACCATTCCTGTGCCTTGGTGATCGACCGGAGTTCGAATATTGCTTGACAGTTCCACCGAAAAGGTGGGCTTAAGCGACTTGTCCGGATCACTCAGGTCCGCCCTCGCATGAATCTCGGATTCGGGAAAGACGCTTGATATAACCGCGTTCAGCTCTGCGAGCATCTTGCCAAACTCCGACGCGGCGTCCTCTGGATCCATTTCGTGCGCCAGAGCGTCCAGATACTCCTGCGCCTTCCTATAGTTATCCGAGGCCCCGCGCACGTCTTCAAAGAGCTCGTTGAGGGTCTTCGAGAGGACGCCACCGCCCGCAATCTCGTGGCTTGAGTCTCCTGCCGGAATCAACACGTAGCGAGGCAGTCGTGCGAGGACAACTTGTGGAATTCCTCCGGGATTTTGGAACCAAATTTCGTCCTCGCCGACACTCCATATCTCGTCCAGCTCTTCAAGCAGCGGTCGCGTGGTAGCGGAGAACTTCTTCGAAAGATCGGGGAAGAGCCCCTGCACGGCCGCAACTTCGATTCCGCGATCGACAAGGTCCTGGGGAGTCTTGATGTCCTCGAACTGCGGCGCAATGGTTCGGGTCCTGCTCCTCACTTCCACGAGAACATCCTTGCCCAGCTCGTATGTCTTGCGATAGGTCAGACACAACCGCTTCCTCGCCTGTGTCCCCAGCGGCATACTCAAGGACACGACCTTTGAAACCTCTCCACGACTTAGCTTCCACTGGCACATTCCGAAACTCGCCCTCGAGCACGATCCGGTTCGAGAGCGTCTTCTGTTCACCAGTGACATCGTCCCGAACGCTATAGTACTCAACGTCCGAGATACGCTTCTGTGGCGAGAGTAGGTGCGAGAGCGCTGTAAGGACTGAAGTCTTGCCCGAATTGTTCGGACCAATTAGGAAGGTCGCATCGCCGCACATTACTGTGGCAGACTCGATACGCTTGTACCCTTCGATGCGGATTCGGTGTAAGCGCATTGGGAGTGCTAGCTCCTAGTCTGCGTGAAGGGTACATGCGGGCGCCGGTCCGCGCTGCGTCGTTTTGCGCCCGCAATCGTCAAGTTGTGATGAGACCGTTTCCATTGAGTGCTGGTGGGCGGCTGCCTGCGCCAACTGTCGCTAGGCGGTGATCGCAACGAGCTCCGCATCTCCACTCTAGCCCCGACGACCAAACCAGAACCACGAGACGATGAGTCCGAACGCTAGGCAGCTCGCAGCTATTAGGAGAAATGCAGATTCGAACGGTTTCACCGACGGCTCTTCGCCGACGTAGCTCTCGTCGATACATACTCCAACTTGGCTATCGATGGCGGCCCTAGCCAGCATCACTGCTTCTGCGCGAGGGCCAAGTTCGGTGAGCATGGAATCCCGACTGTTCGTGTTGGCGACGCGGATGCTGTCCCAGAAGACAGGTGGGCGCATGGAGGCTCTTTCGATGAACTTCGATGGCGGGTCGAACTGCCCCAGTTTCTCCGCAATTTCTCCTAGTGGAATCGTTGCAACGATTCGGGCCCGGCAGGCCGATAGATTGTCCGAGAAGCGCTCGACCTGCTCCTCGTGCACGGCAACTCGCCACTCGTGGACGAGCGGAAGCGTGAACCAGGCGCTCGCGGCGAGCACAACGAGCACAATCCAGATAATCGCCAGTTGTCCGACGTGAAGTCGAGAGCACCAACCTCGGAACTCGATTGCCATGATTTGCTGGAGGCCTCAGGTCCGCGACTCTCGACACCTGCACGTCAGCGATGCTCGGACATCCGCATACCGCTGCAGTCACCTGGACGAGAACCTACCCTCCTTGCCTTCCACCCTGCAAGCTCTGCAGCGATACCTCTTACCGCTGAACCCGCGACACGGCTATGGCGCCGTTCGCGAGCACACCGCACCCCTCTGCCCTCGATCCACGCTGGGAGCCCCAAGGAGCGCGCACGCTCCGCCGCATCGTCGCTCGACTTGATATGCAATGCAGCCAACATGCCGTTGCTTCCGCAGCAGCCCGGAAGGCGGATGCGGCCTCCCAACGTGCTCACCTCTACCCCGCTCGCATCGGACCCGCGATCCAATCAGCCGGAAGCGACAAGGCGGCCAACGGCACCCACGCCGCTGACCGCCCCGTCGTTCTCCCGCAGTCCCGCTACTTCCTCCGCCCCATATCCGGCGGATCACTCATCGCCGCCAGCAGCGCGCCGCACGCCGTGATCACCGGCGGCAACGTCTCCGCCAACTTCGGCACCGCCTCGCTCAGCGCCACCAGCAGCGCGTTCGCGGGATGCACCGTCGCCAGCGCCCCCACCATCGCGATCGCCGCGCCCAGCAGCGCCCGCACCCCGCGCGGCTTCCCTGCCGCATCACTCGCCCTACGCTTCGGCTCCGCCATCCATCCTCCTGTGAATTGAAGTGGCCAGCGCGACCCTACCGCCCATCCTTGGGCGGGCACGGGTCGTTCCCGTACGAGTTCTTCTCCGCGATCTGTCCGTCCTCGCGGTGGATCGTGTGCTCCACGCGCAGCCCGCGCGCGATCTCGCGGCCCGCGGCCACCGCCTCCGCCTTGCGCCGGTGCTTCGACGCCACGCGGCCGCTGACCTTGTTCCACCAGCCCGTGCCGCTCGCCGCGGGCACGGTGTGCACGCCTCCCCCTCGCTTCATCTGTCCTCCTCGTGGTGATGGGTGTTGTGGGTACTGATGGTCCTACGCCGCCTGCGGCACCGGGACCGCATCCGACCCGCGCTCGGCGGACGGACCGGGGATCTGGTGGACGCGCTTGGCGGCGCGCCACTTGGCGAGCGTCTCCTCGTCGCCGTCGAACGCCGCCTTCACGACGGCGTCCAGCCGGTCGACCGCGTTTCGGCCGCGACGGATCTCCACCGCCAGACCCGCGCGAGCGCCCACGTGCGCCCCGACCATCGCGGCCCGGTCGCTGAGCATGCCCTCGAGCTCGTCGCGCACGGCGATGCACCGGGCGAGGAAGTCCGCCGGCAGGCCGTTGGCGATGAACACGGCCTCGAACGGCCGCGCCGCGGTGATCATGCTGTCGCACGCCTGGAGGACCTTCGTCACCCCGAGGCCGGCCGGCGGCATCTGGATCGCCACCGGCATGCGCTCGTTGATGTCCGAGCCGAACTGCGCGCGCGCGATCGCCGCGATCGGGCGCATGTGCCGCACGATCAACTGCTTGACGAGCTTCGCCTGCACGTGCCGCTCCGCGCGGCTGCGCGCGCGGCCGGTGAGCTGCATGCTGGCGTGCTCGCGGATGCGAGGCACCACCTCGCCCAGCATCTCCGGCGCGGTGCCGTAGCTCAGCGGACCCGTCACCGGGTGCGCCACCGCGAACGCCTGTATCCGCACGAACGTCTCGAGCAACTGCTTCTGCCTGGCGATCATCTGCTCCTCCTGATGGTTGTGAGTGGACGCAATGGACCTGCCCCCGCCCGCGTGCGTCCGCCACGGGCGGCGGATTCCGCGCTACCGCCGATCGTGCTCGCGATCGCGTTCCAGCGCCTCGGAGTCGCGTCGCAGTGCCTCGAAGTCGCGTTGCAGTGCCTTGTAGTCGCGTCGCAGTGCCTTGGGATCGCGTTGCAGTGCCATGGAGTCGCCTCGCAGCTTCCCCGAGTCGCCTCGCAGCTCGGAGGAGCCGCTGCGCTGCGCATTGGAGTCGCCTCGCATCGCCTCAGCAGTCGGCGCGCAGTTCGTTGGACTCGATTCGCAGCGCATGGGCGGCGCCTCACAGCCCATTGCAGTCGTTTCGCACTCCCCGGCGATCGATTCGCAGCGCATCGGAGTCTCCTCGCAGGGCATGGCGGTCGTCTCGCAGCGCAGAGCACGATTTTCACACTTCAGAGCACGCGTTTCGCACCGCAACACACCCATTTCGCAGCACATGTCACTCGCCTCATAGCTCAGTGCAGTCGCTTCGCAGCTCACGGGAGTCGCCTCGTAGCCGATGAGATCCGCCTCGCGGCTCATGAGAGCGTCCGCTTGGCTCGTGGGGGTCGCCTCGCTGCGCATGAGCAGTCGCGCTGCGGCTCATGGGATTCGCGCGGCGGTGGTTCGGACTCGGGTTCCGGTCCCTTCCTCGCAACTGGCGGCGTCCTGCTCCAGATTCGCCGCTGCGGCATTGGCGCGATCAGCGGTGGACTCACGCGTGATCGGCTGATTGATCCCTCTACTAGTACAACGAACGAACAGGGCAATTTCTATTAATGCCGAAATGGCGAGTTTTTCCTGTCATTCCGGCATTAATAGAAAGTGACCCCTTCGTTCGTTGAACTAGTAGAGGCCCTCGCTTCTAACTCTTCACCCAATCCCGCATGCGACTGGAACGCGCAGGATCCAAACCCACGAGAAGCCGGCAGCACCTCGTGGCCGTCGTACCGCCACCCGACACGGCACTCGCGTCCGACCTCGAACGACAGTTCGTCGACATCTACCGCGCCGTGCACGTGCCCATGATCGCGTACGCTGAGCGCTTCCTCGATTCCGACTCGGCGTACGACGCGGCGGCCGAGGCGGCGGCGGATGCGTGGACCCGGTGGCATCTCCTGCGGCCGGAGCAACGGACCGAGGCGTACCTCATGCGTGCGGTGCACAACGCCGTCCTCGACGCGCTCCGCGTGAGCCGGGTGAGTGTGACCATGGAGGACGCCGAGGAGGAGCTCGAGCGGCAGGTGGCGGTCGCGATGGAGCCGATCGCGTACGGCGACTCTGCCGCCGATGTGGTCGATCTCGCGATCGCCGCCATGCCGCCGCGCCGACGCGAGGTCATCCTCTTCGTGAAGGAATCCGGCTACACGTACCAGGAGGTCGCCGCCGCGATCGGTCTCAGCGTCGGCACGGTCAACAAGCACATGCACCTGGCCATTCAGGACCTCAAGACCGCGTTCATCCGCGCCGGCTTCCGGATCGAAGACGTGCGACCCCACCTGCTCCCCAACCCCGAAGGAGGCGACACCAATGACTGACCACACGAACGCCGTGCTCGACGAACGCGACGACATGGACGAGATCGAGCTCATCACGCGCCTGCTCAACGGGCAGCTCAGCCCCGCGCGCGCCGCGGCCGTCAAGAAGCGCCTCAAGGAGGACCCGGCCTTCCTGGAGCTGGCCGCTCCACTGCTCCTCACCTGGAGCGTGCCGCCTTACATCGAGCGGCATCCGCGCCCCGAGGGCGAGTGGGAACGGGCCTGGGCCGAGTTCCAGAAGCGGACCGGGTTCCCGCAGCGGCCTGAGGCCCCCGCCGCGGCGCCCGCACCGAAGCGCTCACGCTGGAGCATCGGACGGATCATCTCGATCGCCTTCTGGGCGTTCATGATCTACGTCGTCGTCCTGTCGCTCGGCACGATCATCTGGGATGACCTGATCCAGCCCAACTTCTTCCCCAAGCCTACGGACGGTTTCGTCGCGCCCGCCGTCCCCGCACAGCCCACCCCCTGACCCGAGTCCGCCATGCTCACGCGTCCTTCGTACCGCGCCGGCCAGGTCCCGCTCATCCCGGCCCTCCTCGTCGCAGCCGCCAACGCCTTCATCGGCGTGAGAGAGCAAGGCGGCGACAACCGCGGCCAGATGGTGGAGCACTTCCTCCGTGGCGTCTCCCTCCCGCCGGGTCAGCCCTGGTGCGCGGCGTTCGTGCACCACGTGGGCCACGCGGCGCACTACGATCACCTCACGCGGCGGTCGAGCTGGCCCCTGCCCGCCACCGGGAGTTGCGAGGCCCTCGCGCGGGCGGCCCGCGACCACGGCGCGCTGCGCCTCGAGCCCTATGTCGGGGACGTCTTCCTGCTCTACAGCCGGACGCGGCAGCGTTTCATCCACACCGGGATCGTCGTCGGCGTGCTGGGCGAGGAGCGGGTGCACGAGCAGAACGAGCACACCTGCCTCACGGTGGAGGGCAACACCAACGACGACGGGTCGAGCAACGGGCACACCACGTTGCGCAAGGTGCGGACGTTCCGGGAGGCGGATGGGCACCGGTTCATCCGGTGGACGGAGATGGATCGGCGGGCGATGGCGGCGTGAGGGGCCGGGGCGCCGGGGGGCGGGGTGGACCTGCCCTGCCCCTCGTCGCGCGCCGGGATTCCAGCGTTAGATTCCCGGTCGCCGTAGGATGAGCGACCATCCGCACCGGAGTCCCGTGTCCCAGCAGACCCAGACAGACCAGCGTGACCTCGAGCTGCTCGCCCGCCTCGCCAAGGCGCGTGGCGAGATCGCGGCGCAGATCGGCCAGCGGATCGTGGGGCAGCACGAGATCGTCGACAACATGATCTCGGCCATCCTCGGCGGCGGCCATGTGCTGCTGGTGGGCGTACCGGGGTTGGCGAAGACGCTGCTGATCCAGACCATCGCGCAGGCGCTCGACATGGAGTTCTCGCGCATCCAGTTCACGCCCGACCTCATGCCGAGCGACATCACCGGCACCGAGCTGCTCGAGGAGGACCACGGGACGGGCAAGCGCTCGTTCATCTTCTCGAAGGGCCCGGTGTTCGGGAACATCGTGCTCGCCGACGAGATCAACCGCGCCCCACCGAAGACCCAGGCCGCGCTGCTGCAGGCGATGCAGGAGAAGACGGTGACCGTGGCCGGCAAGACCTACGTCCTGCCCGACCCGTTCTTCGTGCTCGCGACGCAGAACCCGATCGAGCAGGAGGGGACGTATCACCTCCCCGAGGCGCAGCTCGACCGCTTCATGTACGAGCTGCGGATGGGCTATCCGAGCGTGGACGAGGAGGAGATGATCGTCTCCTCGACGACGGGCGTGATGAAGGGCGACGTGAAGCCCGTGCTCCCGGCGGAGACCATCCGCGAGATGCAGCGCCTGGTGCGCCGCATCCCGGCGCCGCCGTCACTGGTGAGCTACGCGGTGGGCCTGGCGCGCGCGACGCGTCCGGACGACCCGAGCGCGACGGCGCTGGTGAAGAAGTACGTCTCGTTCGGCGCCGGCCCGCGCGCCGGCCAGAACCTTGTGTTGGGCGCGAAGAGCCGCGCGGCGATGGACGGCCGCAGCGTGCCCGACCTCGAGGATGTGGATGCCGTCGCGTTCTCGGTCCTCCGACACCGCGTGGTGATGAACTTCCAGGCGGAGGCGGAAGGAGTCGGGATCGAGAAGGTGCTGGCGCTCGGGGGACGGGGCCGGAAGGGCTGAGGCCGATTTCACGCGGGATTCGAGGGGGGCGGGATGCGCAAGGCGCATCCCGCCCCCCTTTTCCGTTGCGTGGGAAGGTTGCCGTGCTCGGCCGGTGACGGTACTCTCTGCCCCCGGGCAGGGTCGGTGACGGTGCGATGACGGCGGCACGACAACATGGGACCGGACGGCTACCGGGGAGGGAGCCAGGTGATCGAGGTTCGGACGCTTGGGGCGGCGGAGATCGTGGTCGGGCGGAAGCGCCTGACGCCGAAGACGGAGGGGCTGTTCGCGCTTGCGGTCTACCTGTGCGTGCGGGCGGGGGAGCCGTCGTCGCGGGATGCGTTGTGCGAGATGTTCTGGCCGGGGTCGGATCCGGCGAAGGCGAGGCACAATCTGCGGCAGATGTTGTATCGGTTGCGGCAGGCGGGGATTGAAACTCAAGAAGAGGGTGATTTGGTTCGAGTGCCGTCATCATCGCTGAGGAGCGACCTCGCTGTCGTCCTCGTCGACGGCTGGCCCGAGAAGGCAACGGCCGACGAAGTCGAGTCCGCGAGCACCTTCCTGCCATACTTCGAGCCGCAGATCTCTCCCGGGTTCGGCGAGTGGCTCTCGGGAACGAGAGCTACGCTCGCCTCTCGGTATCGACGCGCTGTCCTTCAGCAACTGGACGCCGCGCGCAGAGAAGCCCGTTGGCTCGCACTCGAACTTTGGGCCGATCGCCTTCTCGCGTCCGATCCCCTTAGCGAAGAGGGCACATTCGCGAAGGCGGAGAGCATCGCCATGGTCGGGAGCAAGGTCCTCGCTATCGAGCTCTTGGACACATACGTCGCAGAACTCGGGAGCCACTCCACACGCATCGCTCTGCCGGCCAAGCTCCTCCGCCGCAGGATCGCAGAGCGACCCGACGAGTGGGCGGGACGACACACGACGGATGTGCCGCTAGTCGGACGTGCCGGTGCAATGAGGAGACTTTCCGACGCAATTGACAGCGCGCTGATTGGTGACGGATCCGCGCTTCTTGTTCATGGCGCCCCGGGCATCGGGAAGACACGGCTTTGCGTTGAGGCGCGACACTACGCCGCACTTCGCGGCGCCTCCATCATCGCCGTCCGAGCAGCGGACAGTCGCGCCGAACGACCACTCGGCCTCGTAACAGCGCTTGCACAGCTACTCTACGAACAAGCGGGCGCCGCTGCCACCTCACCGGCGGCGATGGGGGTTGTTCGTCGCCTGATCGACCAGAAGGCGTTGGAACGAGACGCAGATCCCGGCAGCGCCGCGAGTGTCTCACTGGACCATCTCGCGTGGGCGCTCGTGAACATGGCGCGGGCGGCCGCCGAGGAAACACCTCTTCTGATCCACCTGGACGACCTGCACAACGCCGACACTGCATCACTTCATGTGCTTCAGGCACTTTTCCAGTCGCAACTCGACGGCCGCATCGCTGTCTTCGCGACCGTTCGCTCTCACTGGTTGAACGCTGCCAATCCGGACATCCGATGCGTTGCTGGTGCGCTCCGCCTTCACATCCCGCCACTCTCTTCCACAGAGTCGACGGCCCTCGTTGAAGCGTTTCGCCGCGCGCACGCTGTCACGCCCGCTCGCCACGATGAGTGCAAGCTAACTTCAATCGCCGGCGGGAATCCGCTCTTTCTTAAGGAACTCGCAGCGCGATCGCAGCGCGCACCGTACTCAACCGATGGTTCACTGACGCTGGCGCGCGTCATCGAGCAACGTTGCGCAAAGCTCTCTTCTCGCGAGCTTCGCCTTCTGAGGATCGTGTCCCTTCTCGGTCCACTTGCGACCATTCCCCGATTGTACGGAGTCCTTGGCCTGTCCAGTAGCACAATTGCCGAGGACGTCGAATCCCTCGAGAGAGACGGACTGTTGTCGCTTGAAGAGCTTGGTGTTCTCTCGTTGCATGAATGCTGGCGTGACGCGATTGAGTCCGACACACCTCCGGCGACGCGCTCCGCGTTAGCGTACGACTGCGCCAATGCACTGCGGGGCGCGGTTGAGTCTGGCGCGGGGTTCGACGTCGAATGGCACCAAGGACGCTTGTACTCGATGGCCGGCGATGCACAGGCTGCCATCGCCTGCTACAGGCAGTCTGGCGCTCGTCTCATGGCGCTCGGTGTGCCAAGTCAGGCGTGCGAGGCGTATGCACGCGCGCTCTCGTTGGCAACTGAGCCCGCGGATCAGGGGCAACTGAACGTGCTGCACGCTGGCGCACTAGTCGGCGCGGGACGGCCCGCCGCAGCTGCATCCGTCTGCCGCGAGGCACTTGCTCAGCTGTCCCGAGTCCCGACCCCAAACATCGGCCTCCACGCCGAAGCGACTGCAATCCTTGCAGAAGCCGAGTGGAGAGGGCTCAATCAGAGCAACGAGAGTCTCAGAGCACTCCTTGACTTCGCGATCGACCGACGCGTTCCGATGGCGCAGCGACTCCGGTGCGCGCACACAGGCATTCGCCTGTCATGCAACAGGGACAGAGACTTCGCGAAGCTCTTCTTCGAAGCCTCACCGCTACCGACGGCGCCATCGGTCGACGACTGGATGGCCGTCTCCACACACCTGATCTACGAGACCGAACTCGGCTCACCCTCACAGGTGAGGCCGCTGGCTTCCACACTGAAGTCTCTCACGACGCTCCCCGTTCACACTCGCGCGATGCTCCTCCGTCACTCCGCGTTCGCCCTGAGAGTCGTAGGTGAGTGGGAGGCCGCTCATCGCGTGGCTGAAGAATCGCTGCAACTTGCCCTTGAGGGCGGCCTACCCTCGGCAGCGATCTCCGCCGCGATTGGCCTCGCTTTCGCGTACCTCGATCACGGACTGCTGGAGGACGCGCGCGATCGCATGGAGTTAGCCGCAGGGCTCGGCGAGGCGCTTATGGACGAAGAACAGCAACGCTCCCTGCGACATGCCAGGTCAAGGTACTTGCTGGCAACGGGCAGATACAAGGAATGCCTTGAGTACCTGCGACCGCACATAGAGTCCATCCGGTCTGACCACATGCCGCAACGAAGGGCTTTGGAACTCGCCTGTGTTGCCGTAAGCGCTGCGATGGCAGCGTCACCCGATCTTGCCTACGAGTCTGTCGATCTCGCTTCCGAAGTACTGATGAGCAAGAGCCCGCCTTGGGTCGCGGATTTCACCGCCGACGCCGTTGTCGCGGCACTCGACACCTTGGGCAACCACGAAAGGGCATCCTCGATTCGCGACGATTACGTTCGTCGCAGAGGCAATCTCGCGGAACGGCCGATCGTGCCTGCACTCGAACGGCTAAGGGCAGCACAGAGTCAGCGAGGCGTTCCGCGGCCTGCTATCCTCGCGACGAAAGTCTCGTCGATGCGGTGATCTGGATGACGTCGGAGCGAGTTGGCGCGACGGGATATTCGGCGGTCGCAATGCTAATCTCGCGTACCACGTCCGCCCAGGCGGTGGGCAACAGAAGGGCCTCACAGAGCCGTGGGTCGAACTGACGCCCACTCTCCGCCGCGATTTCCGCCCGAACAACCTCGGCCGAGAGGGCTTCGCGGTACGGCCGCGAGGTGCTCATCGCATCGATCGTGTCCGCTATTGCGATGATACGAGCACCGATTGGAATTTCGTCCTCTTTCAGTCGATTGGGGTAGCCGCGTCCATGCCAGGACTCGTGGTGCGCTGCGACGAGCGGGACGAGATCAGCGAAATGCGTGACCTTTCCAATCAGCCTCGCGCCCTTTTCTGGATGAGACTTCATGATCTCGAACTCGGCATCGGTGAGACGGCCGGGCTTTCTTAGAATCGGCGCGAACTCCTCGTGAATCTTGCCGACGTCATGCAGGAGCGCGGCGACCGCAATACGGTCGACTTGCTTGCCCGATATTCCGGCGGCACGTGCAATGACGCGCGCGAACCTCGACACTCATTGCGAGTGTCCGGAGGTGTATGGGTCACGAGCTTCGATTGCGGCAACCATCAGCTGGAGGAGTTCCTCGTTCATCTTCTCCAGCGCGACGTTTGTCTTATAGAGCTGACGCACGCCGAGCATCGGAAGCGCGAGCGCAGCCGCGACCAGCGCGCCTCCTCGCACATAGACTTCTGCAAACACGTAGATGAGCGGAAAGGCTAGCAGGTCGTAGACGACCGATGACTGCATTGCACGAATCCACGTCGACCGAGTGTCGCTCCCAGCTGATGTGGCAATGATTGTGCTAACGGCGAGCTTGTTTAGACCGAGAAAGCAGCTCACCAGTACTGCCAGCCCGACAATCGACGGCTTCTTGTCCAACACAGACTCGCCGCCGACAGCCAGATAGGCGACGATCGCAATCGACTGAGCAAAGACAAACTGCCCAACATTGAAGAGCGCCTTAATCGGCGCGCGCTTCGCAATCAGCTCAGCACCCGATACACCGAGAAAGACCGTTACCACCGCCGCGACATTTGGCGCAACCAGCGCGACGCTCAGAAACGGCAAGAACCCGATGTTCCCGATCGTTGCTGTTGACGTCTGATAGCCTAATGCGGATGCCAGCAAGCCGAGCATCGTGAAGAATCCCGCAGCTTCCCAGTGACGGGAGTCGGGTAGCGGCGACAAGATGAGCACGGCCACCGCGGACGCGAATGCGCCAACGGCGACCATCGTGACGATTCGCTGCAGTCTTTGTTCGCTCATAAAGGAAAGCGAGGACCCCCCGTCCTCTTGCTACTGAACTACGCCCAAATCTGCGAATCTCCCAGCACCAGCGCGCAGATCGCGCTAACCAGCGACGTGATGATCGACATTGAGAATCACCTCCCTTCGTAGAGATGGACCGAATTTTCCGGTCGGCCATTCCACTTAGTTCGGCTCCGCTCATGCGTCCCGTGTGACGCGTACCGCTCGGTTCTCTCCGCTATGGAGAGAACGGGGGGTTCCCTTGCTCCTCTCTGTTCAGGTGAAATCCTTCACCCGCACCTGCACTTACCTGCACACACACGCGCACTTGCCTGCTTTCCCGTACTCCATACCCCTTCTGGCACCGACGCGGCGCCAGGGATTCACCCCGACGCCGCGCGCGTTGACCTCGTCTTCCCCTTCCCTATCCCTCAGCGGCCTCCGCCGCGTCGATCATCTGCCTGGCCCGTCGTCGCCTGCAGCATCTGCGCCGCCGCAGGACCCATCCACCGGTTCGTCGCGTCCAGCACCGCCAGCACCGCCGCGGTCTCCGCGCTGTCCCGGATCTCGCAGCTCCCCGTCAGCAGCACCTGCTCCCGACCCTGACGCGCCATCACCGCCGCGAACACGAACTCGCGCTCGAACGCCGTGATCACCCGAGCCCCCTCCAGCGAGAACAACCCGCTGATCGGACCGGCCATCCCCAGCGCCATCAGCGCCGCCCGCGCCGCCGTGTCCACCCGGCTCCGGTCGCTCTGTAGCCACTCCTCGGCCTCGCCGGCGAACTGCTCCGCGCCGATGCGCAGCGTCACCTTGCAGGTGACGCCGCGCGTGCGCGAGCCCCGGACCTCCACGTCCTCGAAGTAGACCGGGCGACCCAGCTTCACCGCGTCCTCCACCACTGGCAATGCCGCGACCGGCGTGTTCCGCTTGCTCGTCGCGGCGATCGAGATCTTCCGGTGATCCACCCGGAGACCGAGCTGCGCCATCAGCGCGCTCTCAATATTGCGCACCACGTTCTTCGGCGGCGTGTCCCCCGTCACCAACACGTGGATCGCATCCACCGACCCGCTGTCGGTCGCCGTGATCCGCACGCTCACCACGTCCTGCAGCGACGCGATCAGCTCCTCCGCCCGCTGCAACGGCAGGACGGAACCCGCGATCGGCGAGCCCGACATTCCTGGCGACTGGGGGTGCGGTTGCGGCGTCACGGGTCCTTGCGAAATGCGATGACGGTCGGGAACTGGCGAGAATCGGTGCACTGCGCTCTCTCACGGCCCGAACCCGACGGACCGCCTCTCATATGTCGTCGGACCGGTCACCGCGCGCCAGTCCGCCAATGTCTCATCTCGAATACGAACCGAAACCCCATACGTCACGGGGCCCGGAGACACCCCTCCCTACTCCCCGAAGCGATCGGGGACATGATACTCCTTCAGCTTCCGGTACAGCGTCCGCTCCCCGATGTCCAGGATCTCGGCCGCTTTACGACGATTGCCCCGCGTTTCGCGCAACGTGGCCAGGATCACCGCCTTCTCGACCTCCACCATCGTCATGCCAGGGGTGATGGTCACCGTGTTGGGAGGGGTCGAAAGCCCCATCGGCTCCACCCCGCCGGCCGGCGCTCCCCACCCGGGCACCGCCACCATCCCGCCCCCCAGCACCTCCCGCCCGGGGCCGAACCCCTGCGCCGAGCCGGCCGCCATCCCCCCGGCCACCTGCGCGATCACCACCCGGTCCTCGTCCACCCGGCGCCGCAGCTCCTCGAGCTGGAGCTTCATCTCCACCAGGCTCCGGACGATGAACTCCAGCTCCCGACCCTCGGCCCGACCCTCCTCGCGCACGATCGGACCGATCGGCACGGGAAGCAACCGGTCCGCCCCGGTCTCCCGGATCTGCGCGGGGATGTCGGCGATCCCGATCTCGCGGCCGGTCGCCAGCACCACCATGCTCTCGATCAGGTTGCGCAGCTCGCGCACGTTCCCCGGCCAGGCATAGCTCACCAGCGCCTGCATCGCCTCCGCCGAGATGCCGTGGAACTCGCGCTCATGCTCCTCGGAGAACTCCTGCACGAAGCGGCGCACGAGCAACGGGATGTCGCTGCGACGCTCGCGGAGCGGCGGGAGGTAGATGCGCAGCACGTTGAGCCGGTAGAACAGGTCGGCGCGGAACTGCCCCCGCTCCACGCTCTCCCTGAGCGGCCGGTTGGTCGCCGCCACCACCCGCACATCCACGGGGATGCTCTGCGTCCCGCCCACCCGCGTCACCTCGCGCTCCTCGAGTACGCGCAGGAGCTTCACCTGCGTGCTCGACGGGATCTCGCCGATCTCGTCCAGGAACAGCGTCCCGCAGTGGGCCAGCTCGAACAGGCCGCGCCGCCGCTTCTGGGCCCCGGTGAACGCGCCCTTCTCGTGCCCGAAGAGCTCGCTCTCCAGCAGCGTCTCGGAGAGCGCGCCGACGTTCACGGCGATGAACGGCTTGTTGCGGCGCGGGCTCATCCGCGCGATCGCGCGCGCGACGAGTTCCTTGCCGGTGCCGCTCTCGCCCTCGATGAGCACGGTGCTCGAGACGGGCGCCATCTGCGCCACCTGCACGAGCACCTGGCGCACCGCCTCGCTCTCGCCCCAGAGCCCGGTCTCGCGCGTGATCCGCTGCCGCTCGAGGAGCTCGTTCACGCTCGCGCGCAGCGCGTCAGGGCTCACCGGCTTGTTGAGCACCTCGGCGAAGCCGAGCGAGCGCAGGCGCTGCTCGACGGCGGGGTCGCCGACGTCGGCCAGGCCGATCACGCTCGCCCCGCCCCAGAGCTGGTCGCGCACGAGGCCGAGGGTCTGCGGGTCGAGCAGCGCGCCGGTGAAGACGATCACGTCCGGCTTGGCGCGCTTGATCTCGCGTGGCAGGTCGTCCATCGGGCTCACGACGAACGTCTTGACCCCGTCGGCCTCGAGGAGCGCATTGAGGCGGACGGCGGGTTCGACGTCGGTCAGCGTGATGAGGACGGTCATTGAGCTGAGTGGATGAAAGCTGAAGGATGAAGGTGGAAAGTGCTCTGGTGCGGTATGCGGGGACGGATGCGGGGGCGTCCCACTTTCATCCTTCAACCTTCCACCTTCATCTCTTCACGGTCCCGCGCTTCCAGAACGGGAACCCCGTGATCGTCCCCACCACCCGCTTGCCGCGGATCTCGACCTCGAGGGTGTTCCCTTCCTTCGCATGCGCCGCCGGCACGTACGCGGTGCCGAGTCCGCAGCCGACGCTCGGCGACATGATGCCGCTCATCACCGTGCCGCTCGGCGCGCCGTTCACGAACACCGGGTAGCCGTGCCGCGGGATCGCCTTCTCGGTGAAGGTGAAGCCGACGAGCTTCCGGCTCAGGCCGGCGGCCTTCTGCGCCTCGAGGGCGGCGCGGCCCACGAAGTCGCCCTTCTTCATCTTCACGAGCCAGCCGAGTCCGGCATCGAGCGGGGTGTAGGTGTCGTCGATGTCGTTGCCGTAGAGCGCCATGCCCATCTCGAGGCGGAGCGAGTCGCGGCAGCCGAGGGCGACGGGCTGGATGCGACCGGTGTCCATGAGCGCCTTCCAGAGCTGCGCCGAGTGCTTCACGTCGTGGTAGAGCTCGAAGCCGTCCTCGCCGGTGTAGCCGGTGCGCGAGAGCGTCATCGGGATGCCGGCGACGGTGGTCTCGGTGAACCAGTAGTACTTGGATCCGTCGAGCGCCTTGGGCGTCATCGCCTGCAGGATCTCCTGCGCCTTCGGGCCCTGCACGGCGAGGAGGCCGATGTCGTCGCTCACGTCGGTGAGGACGCAGTCGAAGCGGCCGACGTACTGCTGGATGTGCTGGAGGTCCTTGTCCTTGTTGGAGCCGTTCACGACCATCATCAGGTGGTCGGCGGCGTAGCGATAGACGAGGCAGTCGTCGACGAAGGTGCCCTGCTCGGTGAGGATGCCGGAGTAGTGGACCTGGCCGTCGGCGAGGGCGGCGACGTCGTTGGTCGTCACGTAGGTGACGAAGTCGATCGCCTGCTTCCCCTTGATGATGAACTCGCCCATGTGACTCACGTCGAACACGCCGCAGCCGTTGCGGACGATGTTGTGCTCGGCGGTGATGCCGCCCGGGTACTGGATGGGCATCTCGAAGCCGGCGAAGGCGACCATCTTGGCGCCCGCGGCGACGTGGAGGTCGAAGAAGGGGTCCGCTTGAGCGGGCCGGTCGAGGCGTCGGACATGAGGGGCGGTCCTTGGTATTGAAGTAGGGTCCTGCCAGTGAAATATGCCGAAACGGCAGGACCCGGGGTACTGGCTCGAACCGGGGGGCTGTAACGTTCAGTGCAGGTGCACACCCTCCGGATCGTCCTCGCCCTCGGGCCCTTCGTCATCTCCCTGCTCCGCGACCGGCGCCGCTGGCTCTGGTGGGGCGGTCCGCTGCATCGCACGCCGGCGTTCCACCGGGCGCGGGCGGAAGCGCTGGTGTCGCGCATCGCGCACCTCGGGCCGACCTTCGTGAAGCTCGCGCAGGTCTTCGCCTCGCGCGCGGACCTCATCCCCGAGCCCTACCTCTCGACGCTCGGCAAGCTCACCGACCAGGTGCCGCCGGTCTCGTGGGACGCCATCCGCGCGCAGATCACCGCGGCGTACCACATGGAGCCGGAGCAGGTGTTCACGTCGATCGACCCCGTGCCCGTCGCCGCGGCCTCGCTCGGCCAGGTGCATCGCGCGCGGTGGCATGGGCGCGACGTCGCGGTGAAGGTGCTGCGCCGGGGATCGAGCAGATGGTCGCGCGCGACCTCGTCTCGGCGCGCGCGATCACGGCCTGGGCGGCGCGGCGGTGGCCGAGCCCGCACATCCTCGGCTTCCAGTCGCTGGTGGAGGAGTTCGCGGCGCGCATCAGCGAGGAGATGGATTTCCGGCTCGAGGGCGAGTACGCGAGCGAGGTGCGCGCGAACTTCGTCTCCAACCCGCGCGTGGTCATCCCGGAGATCATGCACGAGCTCACGCGGCAGCGCGTGCTCGTGCTGGAGTTCATCGAAGGGCAGCGCGTGGACAAGCTGGTGCCGGGGAGCGTGAACGCGGGACGGCTCGCGGGGCTCGTGATGGAGGTCTACGTGCAGATGATGCTCGTGGACGGGCTCTTCCACGCCGACCCGCACCCGGGGAACCTGCTGCTCTCCCCCGACGGGCGGCTCGTGCTGCTCGACTTCGGGATGATGGTGCGGGTGCCGCCGGAGCTGCGCCTCAAGCTCATCCGCACGGTCTTCGCGAGCATCCGGCGCGACCCGGCCGCGGTGATGGAGGGCTTCTACGCGCTCGGGCTCATCGCGCCCGGCGCCGACCCGACGGAGATCGCGCGCCTGGCCGAACTGCTGGTGGCGATGGCGAGCACGCGCAGCACCACGCAGCAGCGGATCGAGACGATGCTCGCCGACCGCGTGATGCAGTCGCTCTACGACTTCCCGGTGATCCTGCCGCGCGACCTCGTCTACTTCGCGCGCACGGCGGCGCTCATCGAGGGCGTGGGGACGCGCTACGACGCGTACTTCAACGCGGTGGAGATCGGGACGCCGGTGGTGATGCGGATGCGGAGCCGGATCCTGCGGTCGCTCGGCGAGGAGGTGGAGCCGAGCGTGGAGGAGCTGGCGTCGGTGGCGGGCTTCGCGGCGGGGCGCGCCTGGCGCGTGGCGCGGGAGTGGCTGGGCTCGTGGGTGCCCCCCGCCGTGCGGGAGCGGATCGCGCCGTGAATCCCACCTTCTTCGCCACGGCGGCCGCGTTCGGGCGCTGGCGCGCCGCGCACCATGCGAGCGCGACCGAACTCTGGGTGGGCTACCACAAGGGTCGGCACGGGCACGCCGAGCATGACCTGGCCGGAGTCGGTGGACGAGGCGCTCCGCTACGGGTGGATCGACGGGCTCCGGAAGTCGCACACGCCCGAGTCGTACGTGATCCGGCTTCACGCCGCGGAAGCGGAGCGAGCATCTGGAGCGCGGTGAACATCCGGAAGGTCGAGGCGCTCCTCGCCGCAGGGCGGATGACGCCGGCGGGATGCGGGCCTGGGAGGCGCGCACGCCGGAGCGGTCGGAGGTCTATGCCTTCGAGCGCAAGGCGGCCACGCTCTTGGCTGACGAACTGTCCGCCTTCCGAAAGCGGTCCAAGGCGTGGAAATTCCTGGGAGGCGCAGCCCGCCGGCTATCGCCGGGTCGCGGCCCACTGGGTGTCGAGCGCCAAGCGCCCCGAGACCCGCGCCAAACGGTTCACCATGCTCCTCGCCGACTCGGCGGCGGGACTGCGGATCGCCTCACAGCGGAGAACCCCGAGATGATCCCGTTCGCCCCCCCTCGCGCTTCGCGCTGGCGCTCGCTCGGTGGCGCTCGCGCCCGTGGCGCTCCGTGCGCAGTCGACCGGCGCGGCCGACTCGCTCGCCGCGATCGCGGTCGCGGATTCGGCGCTGGCGGCCATCACCCGCGGTGACGCCGTCGCGCTCACCGACCTGATGCTCCCCGAGGCGCGCACCTTCTCGTCCCGCCTGCGCGAGGGCGAGTGGCGCTACGCGACGCGCACGCGGGACGAGCAGCGGGCGGCGAGCATCTCGGGCGTCATCGAGCGGGGCTTCGGTGCGACGGCGCTCGTCTCGGGACCGCTCGCGGTGGTGTGGATGCCGTACGACCTCTACGTCAACGGCGCGTGGTCGCACTGCGGCGTCGACGCGCTCACGATGTACCGGGTGGGCGGGCGCTGGCGGATCGCGACCTTCGCGTGGAGCGTGGGCAGCCGCCGGCCTGCGCCAAGCATCCGCAGGGACCGCCCACGCCGTGAGCGCGCCCGTCCTCCGCGCGCCGCTGCGGCTCGCCGCCCGCGCGTCGCTGCTGCTCCTCATCGCCGCCCCGCTGCTGGCGGCGCAATCCGCGCAGTCGGCACGCTCGGCGCAGCCGGGGCCCACCGCGCCGGACCTGTTCGCGCTCGCCAAGGAGGCGTTCCTCTCGAACGACCTCGCGAGCGCGACCTCGCTGCTCGATGCCGCGGTGCGCGCGCGCCGCAGGACGCCGAGCGCCGCGCCTGGCTCGCCGATGCCGCCCGCCGCACGACGGACGCGACGACGGCGCTGCGCGAGGCGCGCGAGGCGCTGCGGCTCGACCCGTGCCACAGCTTCGCGCACGAGGTGGTCGCCAGCCTCTACAACCCGCAGTTCGCGCACATGGAGCTGCAGTCGGACGACTCGACGGTGACGCACCTGGAGCAGGCGGTGCGCTGCGACGCGCGCAACGGCTCGGCGTGGATGTCGCTCTGGGTGCAGTCGCTGCGGCACGAGGACGGCGCGGCCGAGCGCCGCGCGCTCGAGGGCCTGCGGACGTCGGGGATCCTCACGCCGTCGTGGCTCGCGCATGGGCGCTGGGTGCTGCGCACGCTCCCGCCGCGCGCGATCGTGCTCGCCGCGGGTGACATCGACACCTATCCGCCGGCGGTGGTGCAGAACGCCGAAGGGCTCCGCCCCGACGTCGCCCTCGTCAACACGTCGATGCTCAACATCGGCTGTGGTGGAGCACCTCGTGCGGCGGTACGGCCTCGCGCTCCCGCCGGACCTTCGGGCGACGTCCCGCGCGACAGTCTCGACTTCAACGCCGACCGGATCGTCGCCTTCTGGCGGACGGAAGCGGCGGCGGGGGCGGCTCGACCGGCCGCTCGTCGTGCTGCACTCGATGGGCATCGAGTACGCGACCGCGGGCGCGGGCACGCCGATGCTCTAGGGCCGCACTGGGTGATCGGCGCGTCGACGCCGCCGCTCGACACCGCCGCGGTGGCCGCGGCGTACCGACTGGCCGACGCGACCGACCTCTCGGGGCCGTTCGTGTCGGCGCAGGACCGCAGCCCGGTCCGCGTCTCGGCCGCCTTCTCGCCGGCGCTCATGCTCGGGTACCTCGCGGCGTACGAGGCCGCGGCGCGCGGGGCGATGCCGCGCGAGCGGCTCCCCTGGCTCGAGGCCGCGTTCCAGCGCGCGGGCGTCGCGCCCGCCGCGGCCGAGCCGATGTTGCAGTGGGTCCGCTCCTTCCCCGTCCGATGATCCGGCTCCTCCGCGCCTTCCCCGTTCCCGTCGATGTGCTCGCGCTGCTCGCGAGCTTCTTCTTCGCCGTGCCGGCGTACGTGGACGGCGACATGAACCGCGTCGACGACGGGCCGGCCATCCCGGTGACGGCGCGCGCCGCGCAGTTGCACGCGACGCTCACCGTCGTGGACCTGCACAACGACCTCCTGCTCTGGGATCGCGGGCTCCCGGGCCCGCACGCGCGGGGCCACACGGATCTCACGCGACTCGCGCGCGGCAACGTCGCGCTGCAGGTGTTCAGCACCGTCACCAAGACGCCCAAGGCGCAGAACTACGAGCGCAACAGCGCCGCGACCGACAACATCACGTTGCTCGCGGTGGCGTCGCGCTGGCCGCCGCGGACGTACGGGTCGCTGCTGGCGCGCGCGCTGCACCAGGCGGGAACTCGAGCGGACGGCGGCGATCGCGCCGGACCGCCTGTTCCGTCGTGCGCACGGCGGCGACCTGCGCACGGCGCTGCAGCCTCGCACCGAGTGGCGCGGCGAGGCCGACGCGCGGCCGGTGATCGGGTTCCTCAACACCGAAGGGCTGCACGCCATCGAAGGGGAGCTCGCCAACGTCGACACGCTCTTCGCCCACGGCTTCCGCATGGCCGGGCTCGCGCACTTCTTCGACAACGAGGTCGCCGGCTCGGCGCACGGTGAGGCGAAGGGCGGGCTCACCCCGCTCGGCCGCACGGTCGTGGCGCGGATCCGGTCGCTCGGCATGCTCGTCGACCCGCGCAGCGCCCGGCCCGTTCGGCGAGGCGCTCGCGCTGGCACTGGCCGGTGGTGGTGTGAGCCATGTGGCGTAGGACCTGCCCCGGTCCGGCAACCTCACCGACGACCCGCTGCGCGCGCTGGCGGCGAGGCGCTCATCGGCATCGGGTTCTGGGATTTGCGCCATCTGCAGCAGCTCGCCGCGCGACGTGGCGAAGGCGATGCGCACGCCGTCGATCTGTCGCCGGCGCCTGCGCATCGTCGCGCTCTGTTCCGACTGGGATGGCGCGACGACGGGATTTATCGTCGGCGACTCGGCGCAATCACGCGGTGCCATGCTCGACGCCGGGTTCACCGAGGCGGAGATCCGCGCGGTGATGGGCGAGAACGCGATCCGCTTCGCTGGCCAACCCGCCAGGCCCCGGTGCTCGACGTCCGTCCGCGCCCGTTCGCTCGCAGAGATCGCTGGCACCGGCCGTTGCGGTTGCGTCGCTTCGCGGCTTCCGCGTCCTCGCCGCGCAGGCGTCGGGTGCGCTGTCGCCGGCACCACTTTCGGTGCCCGACCGCGTCGAGCGGCGGTGTTCGAGGACCTCGACGCCGACGGCATGAGCGCGACGCGGGCGAGCGCGGGTTAGCGGCGTGGTGGTGTCGAACGGGAGCAGGTGGTGCGCGCACGGCGCTGACGGCGCTTCACGCTCATACGCGCGGCGGCTACGGCGCGGTGCTAGTGGTGGTGCGCGCGCGTATCGCGCGACGTCCGCCTGCGGATGCGCGCCGACGCGGGCACGCTCGCGCCTGCGCTGCCGGCCCTCGAGCCGCGCACGCTCACCTTCGTGCACGCGGCGGACACGGACATCCAGGACGGCTCGGTCGCGCGCACGCGGCGCCTGCGCGCGCTGGTCGATTCCCTCGCGCCTGCGTTCACGCCGACCACCGGCGACCTCAGGTGCGACGCGCCTGCGTGGAAGTGGAGGCGGAGGCCTGGCTACCAGCGCGCTCTTTCGCGCGAGGCGGCGCAGTTCGGGCGCCGGTGCACACCGTGCCGGGGAACCACGAGAGCTTCAGGGTGAGCGCACGCGCCCGGCGTGAGGCCACGCACCCGCTCTACGGCCGTGCGACAATTACAGGGCCTGCCGCGGCCCCGACTACTACTCGTTCGACGCGGGGCGCGCATTTCGTCGCAGCTCAACACCATCTACGTCGATGACCCGCGGTGGTCACGGGCATGTGATTACGCGCAGGTGGCCTGGCTTGCGCGCGACCTCGCGATGGTCCCGGCCGGCGTGCCGGTCATCACGTTCAACCACATCCCGTCTTACCCGGTGGCCGAGAGCAGCTGAACGGTTACACCGAGGTGCCGCTGGCGCCGACGCTCATCACGGTGAACGGGCGGACGACGTACCGGGGGGCATTGCAGAACAACGTCGCCGAGGTGATGCGCGCGGTGGGACCCGTCCGTACGCGATCACTTCGCGGGGTATGCATTACCGGCGAGCATCGCGTTCGGTTGGGGATCTGTGCGTGATGCGCTTCCATCAGGGGGCGGCGACGGTCCGAACTCTCGCCGGCCGGCCCGTTCACGTTCCCGAGCGGCGTGACCGTACCGCCTGACGGACGGCGTGCTGACGACGGCACGTTCGTGCCGCGCGAGGCGAAGCCC